>SKND01000166.1 GCA_007120695.1 Bacteroidales bacterium
CGTGGTAACCGGATATCTGGCTGTACCAAAATAGAGATCTGCCGCTTGATTTATCGCAAGACTGTTATATTTCATTTTATTGGAATATTTGGATTATTTAATCTTAGTAAGTGATTTGCTTATGCACAATTCAGAAAATACAATCTCTACAATCACGGACACCTCCTTGAGTTATTTGCGTCCTTGCTTATGATTTGCAAGAATATCTGTTTTAGAAATTCCAAAGACAGTAACGGCCATTCAGGTTAAAGACCCTAAGATGCAAGCTTGTCCAGGTATTCAACAAGGCCCTGCGGATCAGAGCTGTACATATCTGCATTTATCTTGTTGCAGAAGTCCTGTGTAACAGGGGCTCCACCAATGCATACTTTGGCTTCGGGATTTTTTTCCTTAATAGCAGTAACTATTTTTTCCATATTAACCATAGTGGTGGTAAGAAGTGCCGACAGGCCTATTACCGCATCTGGGTATTTATCCGTCTCTGTGAGAAACTTTTCAGCATTTACATCCACACCCAGATCAATTACTTCATAACCATTACCCTCAACCATCATGGCAACGAGATTTTTCCCTATATCATGAAGATCCCCTTCAACAGTACCAATAATGAACGTACCCTTTCTTTTTGCTGTACCACTTGCGAATAAGGGCTTTAAATGTGCCATAGCTGCGCTCATTGCTTTGGCCGACATAAGCACCTGAGGCACAAATACTTTGTTTTCACGAAATTTTACGCCAACTTTACCCATTCCGACAATCAGTGCATTTGTAAGGATATCCTCTGCAGTGGCACCCTGCTCAAGAGCCTTGGCCGTGAGTTCATCAGCACCATCCTGGCCTTTCATGTCAGGAGGATAAGGTGAAGCCTGGTTGATCTTTCCAAACTCAACACAATGAGCGATTTTATTATATAATTCTTCCATAGTAATAAAATAATTTGATTGATTTGACTTGAACTATTTTGATTAAATATGATATGATTTGACTTGACTTGAACTATTTTGATTAAATGTAATATGATTTGATTAAATTGGTTATTTTTCTCTGGTTTGTTTGGTTTTGGCATTTAGTTTAGTTTGGTTCTATTTAAGTTTAAAGTTCCACAAATCTTATTTTGCCATATTCATTCTTATCCCCGTCAGGTTTGCCTGACAATCAATTCTGGTTGTATTACATGCTGCCTGGTATCCCTGCTCTTGCTATCTCTGCATATCAGTGAAGCTGTGAGTCTTGCCATTTCCTGATAATTGCAATCCACAGCTGTAACTGCAGGATTTGCCAACTGAGTGAGTTCCGTATTGCCATAGGAAACTACCGAAACTTCTTCAGGCATTTTAATTCCCCACATGGAAATCCGTCCTGTTATTCTCAAGCTATCCGTATCGGCAAAACAAATAATCCCCCCTATATTATTATTAATAATGTAATCCTTATCGAATTTGTCCAAGCCTGAAATTACAAACAATTTCCGGTCCGGTGCCAGCCGGTTTATAAACACTTGTAAAGACTGCTCCATGAGTTCATAAACAAGATATTTACCTATCCATGCTTCATTTTTCACAAATAAAAGGTTCTTGTTGTTCCTGGTGATCAAATAATTAAATGCTCTCTTTACTCCCAGATCATAACTTTGGATTATATAATTAAAAAACGATCCTCCCATGGTATTATCAACCAATACAACTATTGAATTGCCCTGATTAAGTCCCCTGTAAAATTTAGCCGTCATTGATTCATCATAATTTGGAACCACAATCACTGCCTCATAACCTTCCCTGACCAGGGTACCTACCATCCTCATTTCTTCCTGTGGCTCATTATAATGAAGAAAATACCTGATTTTCCGATCCAATTTAGCAGCCTCTATATCCAGAAGCCTTATCAATTCCTCAATATTTGAAGAGTAAAAAGGAATTACAATTCCCCAGGCCTTCTGTATTTGCCTGGTGTAGGTTACAAATGAGCCTTTTCCTGCTTTTTTGATTATAAAACCATCTTCACTCAATTTTAAAAGAACGAGTTTTGCAGTCTCGCGCGAAACATTATGTCTGGATACAATTCGATTTATGGAATCGATTCTTTCATCCGGCAAATACTCCTGGTTTATTATTCTCTCTTTATAAAAATTGAATAATCTTTGATAAATAGGAGTATATGCATTATCAGACATAACTTTTTTTGATCCAAAATTTAAAAATACAAATAATCAACAAACTACCATCACATTACATCACAGTATATTGCTTTTATGCACATTTATATGCCATCGATCGAGCAATACAATGGTTTTTTACCATATCAGATGCAAAGAGAGTCTCCAAACAAAGCGTGTCGTATTCCCCCAGCAATTATCTGCTCACTATTGAACAAAAGCCTTGTAACCCTATAATTAATTGTCTTTTATCAGGTAGCCCTGTTCTTTATAAACGGTTATCAACCGGTCCATCTCCCTCACCTTTTCAGGATACTCTTCATAAAGGTTTACACGTTGTTCAATATCATTCTTAAAGTTAAAAAGCAATCCTTCTGTTTCAAAATCAGTATATCCTCTAAGCTCTTTAAAGAATTCGGGCATTCTTCGGTGCTCGCCTGAACTAACATTCATATAGAGCCAGTCACCCTTTCTTACAGCCCATTTTGCTTCATATGTATTATGAATTAATACTTCCCTTTCGGGGAAATCATATGTCTCTCCCAATAATGTCGGCAGGAAGTTATAACTGTCAGGGGCCGCTCCTTCCGGCAGATTAATGTCGAGTGCAGCTGCAAGCGTTGACATATAATCTATTTGCGAAATAAGTTTATCGGAAACCGATCCTGCATCAATATGCCCGGACCATTTAATGATCATGGGCACGCGATGGCCTCCTTCCCAAATATCCACTTTAAGGCCCCTAAGATCACCCATGCTAAAATGATTATAGGTTCTTGCCCGTTCAAATGCATATTGTTCAGGGCCATTATCTGAAGTAAAAATTACTATGGTATTATCATCAAAACCTTTATCCTCTAATGCCTTCAGAATCTGTCCGGTAACCCAGTCGGTCTGAACGATAAAGTCACCATAAGCTCCGGCCCCGGATGTTCCGTCGAATTCGTCGTTGGGGATGATCGGCGCATGAGGTGAAGGAAAGGAGAAATACAGGAAGAATGGTTTATTGCCATCCTGCTGATGAATCCATTCAACACCCTTTTCGTAAAGAGCAGGTAATACCTCATAGGGATTCCAGCCTTTAACCCTCGGTCCGGGGCGAAATTCCCATCTACCTTCTTTTGTTTCAAAGCCTATATTATCTGGGTACATCATTTCAGTCGGAGCTTCTATAATTCTATCATTTTCAACCCACGCATATGGGGGAAAATTGATAGTGC
>SKND01000047.1 GCA_007120695.1 Bacteroidales bacterium
AAACCGGTAAACCCATATACTGAGGGTCAAATCCCGGCTGACTAACGCCAATGTTATTGTCGTAACCGAAATGCACCTGGTTTCTGCCTGTTAAAAACCCGGCGCGGGACGGGCTGCAAACAGGTGATGTCACATAACCCTGGGTGAAATTAACCCCTTCAAAGGCCAGCTGGTCGATATTAGGAGTTGGTATTTGCTTACTGCCATTAAGGCTTAAATCGGCAAATCCAAGATCGTCGGCAACTATAAAAACGAAATTGGGTATTTCAGAATTGGAGTTTGCCAATAAGGAGTTACCAAATACCCCTGCGATGGATATAAGAAAAGGATTGATCAATACAGTAAAAAAGTTTCTCATGATTAAAAAAGTTTTCATAATAAAAAATTCACATAAGTAAATATCCGTCATCGCCGTATTCCAACCAAAAAAAATCGTCCTACAGGTTTATAATGGACAGGACTCTTAAAATAAGTATCTGACAGAATCTAAAAGTTCCCTGAGTTCTTTTAGCTGCCCAGGATGATCGCCGGCAAGATTATTAATTTCACCAGGGTCAGATTCCAGATCAAACAGGTATTCATTAGAGTTGAGTGGATTAATGTGCATTGGATTCGGTTCACCAAGATTATGACGGTTATACGCCCATGCTGACCTGGTGGCAGGCTCAATGTACTTCCATTTTCCCTTGCGAATACCCAGCCCGTCGCTCGATTGTTGAACAACTTGTTCCCGGCCCTTGTTGCTTTTGCCGAGCAGCACAGGCAACATATCTTCACTATCAAAATGAATGTCATCAGGAAGTTTGCCCCCGGCCAGGGATGTAAAGGTTGCAAGAAAATCAACCTGGCTGATAAGCGCATCAGAAACCATTCCCGGTTCTATTATGGACGGCCAGTATGCTATGGTGGGCATTCGTGTACCTCCTTCAAAAGCAATGTATTTTCCGCCTCTGAATCCTCCGTTCGGGTCGTGATCATTGTGATTTTCCAGGGCTCCGTCATCATATCCGTCAAACAACACCGGTCCGTTGTCGCTGGTAAAAATGACAAGTGTGTTTTCCTCAAGGCCCGTCTCTTTAAGAATTCGCATAATCTCACCCACAATCCAATCCAATTCAACTACACAGTCGCCGCGAAGTCCCACTCCGCTTGAACCGGCAAACTTAGGATTAGGCAAGCGGGGAACATGATTCTGGTGCATTGAAAGAAATAAAAAGAAAGGATCATCCTGGTTATGATAAATGAAATCTTCCGCTTTTTCAGCAAAAACAAAGGTCATCTCTTCATCATCCCACCAGGCAGATTGTCCGCCATCCATGTGTCCGATACGACTAATACCGTTTACTATTGTGCCTGAGTGTTGTTCATCAGCTCCGTATATAAGTAGTTCCGGGTGACTTAACCCCGTGGGCAGGTCACCTACCAGTGGCTCATAAGCTGCACGGGAATCCCTGCCAAATTGTTCTTCCTGAAATTCATGATGACCTTCTTCTGGATACCTTACCAGGAGTGGGTCATCTTCCGGGCTAAGATTGTACACACGGTGCCCGTCAATATAAACGGTCGGGACTCGATCGTTTGTAACCGGCAACAAAAAGGACTCATCAAATCCAACCTCAAGCGGACCCGGTTTAATGATACCGTTCCAGTCTACTCCACCTGACGTTGCACCAAGTCCAAGATGCCACTTGCCGATAACGGCTGTACGATAACCGTTTTCGCGAAGCACTCCCGGCAGTGTTACACTGCCAGGCTCAATCAGAAGCGGATCTTCTGCAGATAATATGCCTGCTCCTTCGAGACGGAACGCATATATACCTGTAAGCAAAGAATAGCGGCTGGGTGTGCACATGGCTGATGTCGCATAGGCACTGGTGAAACGAATGCCTCCTTCAGCGAGCATATCAATATTTGGTGTTTTTATAAGGTTCGCGCCATATGCACTAATATCACCCAAGCCAACATCGTCAGCATAAATGACAATGATATTTGGTTTTTCATGTTGTTCCTCATCTGCCATCTGACCCTTTTCTTTCAGATTAACGGAACAGGCGGAAGCAATAATCAAGAAGTTACAACCTAAAAGGCAACGTTTCATATTTATTTTATCAATTATCATTTAGTCTTTAACATTCCTTCACAACACACATCTAGCCTCATTAATTCACAAATATTCACATCAAGATGAACTTCATGGCATTGGTGTCTTTGTGGTAAAAAATATTTTGCCTTCAAAGTTCAAAGGATCAAAGATATTTCTAAGTTTATAAATTAATCGGGCTAAGTCAATCAGTAAAAAATTCGCTGAAATCAGACTAACCACAACCAGAGGTGGCTTTAACACCGGTATTTACTCCGCGCCGTGATTTTTTCCAACCACTTTTGTCAGAATGCTATCAGTAATTCATTATCATCTTTATTAACAGCAGTCTCTATATTATCAATGATCTTCCAGTTGTCCTGTTCCGGATAGCCCAGCCGGATAGTGAAAATCCCTTCTGAAAAGACCTTTGGTGAAAACCACGTTCCATTAATCCGAACCGAATACTCCAGTTCACCGGTTTGCTGGTTTATAACTTCAATAACCGGGTCAGGCTCTCCTTCTATTTGAATTCCCGGAAGCCATGCTTCAGCTTCACGTCCATAATTGTCAAACTGACTAATAGTTAATGGCCAGCCGGGAAACTGATCATTCGGTCCGGGATTAGCAACATTGGCAAGAAATCGCCAGCTCTCCACTGTAATGTTTCGTTGAATATTATCAAATATTACAATGCCATATCCTGCAGTTTTGTTGTGTTCATGCTCGTAGCGGTCAGGAACACGAATGAAATTATCGGGATTACCTATGGCATAGACATAATTCAAATTTCCAAAAGCATCCTCATACTCACCTGTGTTAGGATTACCATGGTCAGGACGATTTTGAACCGGAAAACCCAGATCATCAGGTCTAAACCAACGAGAATAAACAACTGAAATAGCAGGGGGAGAAAAACTATAACCGGCATCACGAAAATCATCAACGCCATACTGGATGAGTGAGGTCAGATGCTGGTCCCCGTTTACATGAAAAGCAAACCCTTTTCGAAGGATTCTCAATGCCCTGTCCCTTGCGGTTTTTGGCCAGCCTCCTGCATCAAGGTCTCCATACAGATAAGCGTCATACTGCCCATGATGTGTAGCTGCCGCTGAAAATGGTGTCTGTGATAATACCACTTTCATGTCAACTGAGTTCCAGTCCCTGATCCATTCTTCTATAAACTCTTCCTGCCTTTCACCCAATAGCTCCAGACCTTCTTTCTCTATTGACCCGGGATCCTCCAACGGTTCGGTAATATGATCATGTCTTCCTTCCCAGTGAGAAA
>SKND01000035.1 GCA_007120695.1 Bacteroidales bacterium
GGATAAATTTACATGAATCATTCCATTCGTAAAAATTAAAAACTGCAAATTACAATTATTCATCCTCCTCTTTCCTGGCTGACATTATCCTGCCCCAGTACCTGTTTATGAGTTCGTCAAAATTGTCGAATTCTTCCCTGTAAAAAAGACCTACTCCCTGGGTGTATGGTGACAGATGGGGCCTGGTAAGGTTGTCGTTTGCCCTGGTAAATGCCTTGAGCCTTAGTTTTCCGCTTCTGTTCAGTTTTATATCAACGTCGAAATCACCAACAATGTTGCTTGTGCTTGTCTGGCGTCCCCCGACATCAACATGCCCGTTGATGCTCACCCTGTCATTTAGTACCTGGGTTGATAAGGCAAGTTCAACTTCATCTGGTGTTATTTCATCACCTGGTCGCCAGTTGACTCCAAAATCAACATCCCTGCTTAATTGGGAAAGCCAATTGCTGAGCTGATTTGAGAAAAACTCACTTACGGTTGTTATGCTGGCTTCAGTTGCACTCATTCCGAGCGAACTTCCTGCGCCCGCTCCTGCAAAGTCCTGTTCGGGGAGAAAGTTATTGATAACCAGCAGCGACAGAAATTGCCTGTTTCTTTTCTCTTCACTATGCAGTATACCCTGCACATCCCGTCTCGTATCAGGATCGGCAGTAGGAAGATCAATGTTAAAACTTATTTCAGGTAACATAAGTTTGTTTTTCATTGATATTTGGCATTCAACCGGGATCCGCCTTGTATACTGCTCATTGACAATTCCGTTACTGTAAGGGGCCATCAGGGTATTAAGCGGAGCCCTGAGCCTGTATACAGCATTCATGTCAATGCTGGCATCAGATGGATCGCCGTTCCAGGATATCCGGCTTCCGCGTTCAATATCAAAACGTTTGTTAATTACATTTTGTAAAGTAAAAAGATAATCTCCCTGCTCTATCTCATACTCGCCGAACATATTAAACTGTCCGATTGTGTTTATTTCCATTTTAAATGAGCCGTTGCCCCTTCCCCGGATTATGTCTCCAATCTTGGAGTCAAAAATTATCTGAACCTCCGCATCAGGTGTAATATCAAGATCAAAATTCAGCTGGATACCAGAAAGATTTACCTCATAACGTCTTATATCATCTGCTTCTTCCTGGCCGGTTAATGAATTTGAGTTACCCGTAAAATTGATAAAGGTAAGCTCGCCTATTTCACTGCTTTTTTGGAGCGGGATGAAAAACTGGGTATTACGGTTTGTTCTTGCCGAAATATTCATCATAATATTGTCGGTGGGACCTGTAATATGAACAAGTCCGCTTGCATTTACCCGCCCGTAGAATAGTTCATTATCCCTCTCGATGGTATTCAGAACCATGAACCGGTCAGGATAAAGATAAATGTCCAGTTCAAAATCACGAAAATAGTTACTTGTCACCTTCCCGTTAGCCATGCAACTATTATGGTTTACATCATGCATCCTCAAGTCGCTGAATAATATGTTATTATCCCTAATCTCGACTTCGTGTGTAAAATTGTACTGAGTTTTCAGGTAGTCAACCATAAAGGATGCCTTTTGCAGTAATACATTACCATTGAAAACCGGTTGCCTTATATTCCCTCCCAGCCTCAGTTCACCGCTTGCCAGTCCCCTGAGATTAGCAAATACCTCATCCAGATATCCGTCAAACGTACGCAGGTTGATTTTGCTCAACTCAATATCAAAATCAAGTAAACCTCCATCAGGCAGATACCGGCCTTCAATATTAATGATGCGGTCAGTTCCCCTGTCACTGGTTGTTTTAACTGCTATACTGCGGTCTGTGTTGTCCCACTGGCTAATGAGAGCCATTTTGCCAAAATCCTGGTTATTAATGTAAAGATCATTAATTACAAGATCAGCCTTTATTTTTGGATCCTGGTAAATATCAGAAAGACTGGTAATTCCTGTAACAATTCCGGATAACTCAAAATTCTTCAGGGATGTGATCAGTTCAATTTTTTCCAGCTCCATGCTGCGAAATTCAAGTTGAAGGGAATCTGCCGGATCTTCAGACAGCTTACCATTCAGATGTAAACTCTGGCCGGATTTTCCAAACATGAAATTATCAATTTCATATGAGGAAGTATCTATTAATATCCTGCTTCTGGAAATATTCCAGAGCGAATCGGCGATTATAATTTCCGAAGGGAAGATATCAATCGCTGCCAAAGGCATCTTCCCCTCCGAAACCTTTTCAAATTTGACTGAAGCAAACAGTTCGCCGCTGTATTTAACCTGATCCTTGTTTTTCCAATCTACTCTTATTCCGATGCTGTCATTTATGACACCTGACGTGAAGCTTAAATTCTCCAGCCGCAATGCATCGCCTAAATGAGTATCATCTATAACGGCGTTGAAATGAAAAACAGAATCGACCGAATAGCTGTTGAGCCTGAGGTTGCTGAATGTGTGCCTGTTTAAACGCAGTTCCTGTGTTGATCCGTTTATCATCGATAAATGAGAAGCAGGATCAAACTTACCCTCAATTACTGTGCCCGCTGCTATTTGAAAACCGGGTATGAAAAAATTTGTAAATCCCTCTGCATCCTTAATATACACTTTGAGGCTAAAGTTATTCCCGTTTGATACTTCTTCAGAAGTTATCTCGTCTGAATAGGCAGGAATATAATTTGCTATGTACCTGATTAGAGAACTCCTGATACTGGCAAATTCATAACTTCCGTGAATTTCGGCGTCAGCCAGGCTGGAGCTTAGAATTATTCTCCTCTCATTCTCAGTTCCTGATGCCTCCAGGCTTACATTTTCAATTTCAAATGTCTGGTCTTCTTTTTTAAATACTGCATTTACAAGACTTATCCTCCCGTTAAGGTTGTCTATGTTATCTCCGCTGAAGTTCACCGTCGTGAAAAAAGAGACCTGCAGACCTGGGTCTTCCTTTTCCAGTTTCAGTTCATAGAGGCGTGCCCCGGAAACATTTGCAGAGAAATCAAACTCCGGGATATTTTCCGTAAAATCTATACTTCCGAGAAATTCCATAACTACATTAGGATCATTTATATAGGCTGATCCGCTGAACATTCGTTCGGTCAGTTCACCTGCCAGTTGAACCTGCTGGTAACTGTACCCGGAAAAAAACACCGAGTCGATTACGCCGTCAAGGTCTGCAATGATTCCTGAGTCGCCTGAAATTTGCCCGCTGCCTCCTGCATTAAATGTAATTCTTCCTATCTGATCTGATCCGACAAGTGAGCCTGCATCAAAATGCAATGCCCTCAGTCTGCCGTTGAAATTGAGGATATTGTCTGAATCCGGCTGCAGGGAAAGATCAGAGATCAGGGTTCCCAGGTCAGTTGAAAGCTCACCATATGCAACAAAATCATCTATGAAGCCTGTAAATTTTCCGCGGTAGGTCAGATTTCCCAGGTTTACCAGGTTTGCAATGATCCCGATATCTGACCGGGATCTTCCCGGATCAATAAAACTTAAAATATCCCGTGCGGAAGAGTTAAAATTATCAAGATCAAGAAAAATGAAGGTGTCACTGAAATCAGGCAGTCCGATCAGGTTAAAATCGGCCGTAAGAGAGGTTTCTGTAAATCCTGATAAATTAACTCCGTTGCCCCTGAGATTAGTTATTCTCCCTGTCACTTCGCCCGATAAGGTGAATGAGTGGTTAACATCTTTCAGTGAAGGAGAGAAGTAAGATATGTCGTTAAAGCTGATAAGTGACGGGTTAAAACTGCTGCTGATCGTTACCCTGTTGACAAAATCGCTGAAAGCTTCGAAATCACTGAAGGTCATTCGGTAGTGATCCAGATCAAGTCTTGATCCAGGTGTAATGATCCTGAGATTACTGATATCAATACCTGATTTTGAAATGGAGTTGTCCGCTGTGAAGTGATCAAGTTTAAAGCCACTCTTTTCTTCCAGGTTCATGTAACTGATGTTGAAATGCAATGAATCGGTTGTTGTATGTATCCTGTTGACAAGAAGGTTGAATCTCTCAATTCCTATATCCTGAAAGTTTATTCCGTATTCCCTGGTTTCAGGATTATATCTCCGGTAGCTGAACCGGGAATCTTTAAAATGGACTGCATTGAAAGAAAAGTTCCATCTGGTTTGTGTTGGATCTTCAGACGACACTGCATCAATTATGAATTGCAGATTCAATACCGAATCACTGTCAGAGTGAATATTTACATGCGCATCATAAAGGTTTACCTGATTAAAAACAATATTCCTGCTTGCCCTGCTGAGTTTCTGAACTGTTACAGAAATCCGCGATGCATTCAGCAGGGTGTCTCCTTGCTGGTCCTCTATATGAATGTCTCTCAATAATATTCTATTGAAGAATACAATATCAACCCTTCCCACCTCGAATTTTGCATTAAGGTTGGCTGATACCTGTTTTGCAATCTGTTGTGTGAGATAGGTCTGCACTGCAGGAAACCTGACCATGAAAAACGCCCCTGCCGGAAGGGCCAGAATTAACAGTGCAGCTATGGCTGCTATCTTGTATAATTTTTTGATACCTTTGTATTTTCTTATTCAACGAAAAAAAATAAAAAAAAGTTTATATATATATAATTTGTTACATAATAATGTCAATTACTGTTCTGGGCATAGAATCTTCATGTGACGATACTTCGGCTGCCGTCATAACTGACGGAGTAATCAGGTCCAATATTATTGCCAACCAGGATGTGCACAGGAAGTACGGTGGCGTTGTTCCTGAACTTGCCTCCAGGGCTCATCAGCAGAACATTGTTCCGGTAGTTGAACTTGCTATCAGAGAGGCGGGTATATCTAAAAAGGAAGTTTCTGCAATAAGCTTCACACGAGGACCGGGTCTTATGGGATCTCTGCTTGTGGGAACATCTTTTGCCAAGGGTTTTGCTCTTGCCCGTAATATCCCCCTTATTGAGGTTAATCATCTTAAGGCTCATATTCTGGTGCACTTTATTCGCGAAAAGGATGTTGAACCGCAATTCCCGGTGTTTCCGTTTATCTGCCTGCTGGTATCGGGAGGGCACACACAGCTGGTGCTGGTTAAGGATCATCTTGATATGGAGGTGCTTGGACAAACTATAGATGATGCGGCAGGAGAGGCGTTTGATAAATGTGCCAAGATCATGGGTATTCCATATCCGGGCGGACCGCTGATTGACCGTTATAGTAAAGATGGTGATCCTTTGGCATTCAGGTTTCCAGAACCTTCCGTTGCTGGATTTGATTTCAGTTTCAGCGGATTGAAAACATCCTTTCTCTACTTTCTGAGGGAAAAGAGAAAAGAGGACTCCGGTTTTATCGAAAACAACCTCAATGATCTATGTGCCTCGCTTCAAAAGACAATTGTCGGAATCCTGGTCGATAACCTTATCAGGGTTTCCAAACAAACCGGAATAACCGAGGTCGCACTGGCTGGTGGTGTCGCAGCAAATTCGGCTCTCAGGTTGGCTGTTAAGGATCTTGAAGACAGGAGAGGATGGCGCGTCTTCCTTCCAAAACCTGCCTATACAACTGATAATGCGGCAATGATAGCCATTACCGGATATTATAAATATCTGAAGTCCGAGTTCTCCTCCCAGGATATTGTTCCTGAAGCAAGATTCAGTTTTAACACCTGAGGTGGCCATCTGCTTCAAAAATGACCAGACAGACCTGATGATGTCTCATCGGGCTGATGAATGATGGTTGCCGCATGACCTGAATAAAATACCGTTAAAGGTGGAAGGAGTGGGTTTTATGCTTGAATCGATTGCTGGTCAGTGCTTTACAACACGGAAGGTGCGTGAATACTTTCTGTCACTGGTGTATACCTTCAGCAGATAGGCAGATCTTTGAAGATCCTGAAGCTCAATCTGGATGCGGTTCTGCTGACTATCTGACTGGTGCCGGGAAATCCTTCTGCCTACAAGGTCATAAATTTCCGCATAAACCTCAATGTGCTTTCCGGCTTCCCATTCTACCCTGATATAATCTGTGGCCGGATTTGGATAAACCTTAAACGACAAACCCGGAATTCTTGTTAATGAGTCTGCGTACTCTCCATCCATCCCCATCGCTTCCCAATTCGAAACAGTAACCTCAGGCGGGGAAGCCTTGAGATCTGTTCCGATAACCATACATAATAAGAATAAGAGAGTAATTGTTTGCTTCATAAGCAAATGCTATTTGTTTCATCTATAAAAATACGAAAATATAAACAACAAATCAATTATTATTAACATTTTTTGTGAGGATTTTTCTCAGTATTAATGGTTAAGACAAAGAACCGGTTTATTCTGTAATCCTGACAGTTACATTAAGGTTCATGAACTCAAGGAAATTTCAAAGTTTATGAATTAACCAGGTTAGAGTCTGTCTATAAAGTCTGTACGAAAAAGAAGGCTATGCCTTCTGGAAAAGCAATCCACCTTATAAGACGGTGGTGGTTGAATATTTTGAACCTGTAAAAATTTAAACTAATTTTGGTTCCATGATAATTCTCATGAAAAACAGTAAAATACATGGCGTATTTATTCTGCTTCTGGCGACAGTGTTCTACTGTATTGATGTCGGTTCACAGGATTTGCAGGTTATTGAGCTCAGGCCTGAGCATTCGGCAACCGGGATATCACAAAACACTCAAAGTGGATTCAGAATTACACAGAGTCTTTCTTCAGTAAATTTTAAAAGGCAGGAGACCGGTAAAGGTGCGTTTACAATGATTTATGCGACAGGTCAAAACAGCGCCACCGTTCACGGATCTCCGCTTCTTCCTGTAATCAGCAGGCTAATTGAGATACCCTCAGGCGCAGAGGTGGAGTACAGGATTGTTTCATACAGGGAAGAGTTGCTGGATCTGAGTTCTTACGGAATAGATGCTCCGCTGTTTCCCCGTCAGCCATCCCTTCCCAAAAGTATTGATATAAGGGATGATGAATTTGTTTACCGGCACGATCTGTACAGCCGTGATGAGTTTCTTGGAGAAGAGCTTGTTTCCATTGAGGAGATCGGGATTATGAGGGGGCGTCGTATCGGAAGGATCCAGATCTCCCCGGTACAGTACAATCCGGTTAGAAACAGGGTAAGGGTAATCAGTGAAATCGAAATAGAGGTTTTATTCAAAGCAGGAGGGGCCGAAACTGAATCATCAGGGCCGGCATTTGCATCTCCCTTTTATGAACAGGCATTTGCCAGGAAACTGCTGAATTACAGGGAGGATCGCACAAAGACCTATTTCAGTGGCGGACCGCTGAAATACATTATTTTATCCCATCCCGGGTTTAAGGAAGACCTTCGTGAATTTGTCAACTGGAAAACCATGAAGGGCTTTAATGTTATCGAACTTTACAGGGGAACTGATGGAGTAGGGGAGACCCCTGGCGAAATGCGGGATACACTTGCCTCCATTTATCATTCATCAACTGCCGATGATCCTGCACCGGTATTTTTGCTCATAGTAGGGGATCATAGCCAGATTCCCGCATTCCAGTCCACCGGCCACATAACCGATCTTTATTATGCCGAATATGATGGTGATGATGATTATTTACCGGATCTGTTCTACGGAAGGTTTTCTGCAAACAATTCGGATGAACTATTGCCACAGATACAAAAAACCCTCATTTATGAAAAGTACCTTTTCCCCGATGCGGGATTTCTGAATGAATCGGTTCTTATTGCCGGCTTCGATGCAAGACATGCGGAGGTTCATGGTAACGGACAGATTAACTACGGCACTACCTACTATTTCAACCAGGATTTCGGAATAAATGCACACGCCTTTCCTGTTCCACATGAAGCCGGAGTAGAAGATGACATAATAAGCAGGATATCCGATGGTGCCGGATTCGTAAATTATACCGGTCATGGAATTTCCAGCCGTTGGGATAATCCGCGTTTTACAATAGATGATATACCTTCACTGGATAATTATGGAAAGTATCCGTTGATGATCGGCAACGGATGTGAAACTGTCAGGTTTGAGATTTATGAGACACTTGGGGAAGCACTGTTGCGTGCGGATGGCAAAGGAGCTGTCGGATACATCGGAGCCTCAAATGATTCATACTGGGATGAGGACTTCTACTGGGCTGTGGGCGCGGGACCGATTTCTGCAAATCCTGTAAGGGAAGAGACCGGTCCGGGATTTTTTGACAGGCTTTTTCATACGGATATTGAGTCACCTTCAGAATGGTACGTTTCACAGGGACAAATACAGCAGGCGGGAAACCTTGCAGTCTCCGAGAGTGCAACCCGCGGTCGGACAAGGTATTACTGGGAGATATATCATCTTTTGGGCGATCCTTCCCTGATGGTATATTTCTCCGAACCGGATATCCTTAGTCCAGTCTATTCGGATGTGGTTCCCTCAGTATCTTCCGGACTGGTTGTGGAAACGGAACCCTATACTTATATTGCCCTTTCAGGAGGAGGAGAACTGGTAGATGCCAGGTACTCGGGAAATAACGGTGTTGCAAGACTGGTATTTGACAGTCTGGATCCGGGAGTGGAATATAATCTTGTTGCAACAAGGGAAAACCGTCAGCCATACATGGGTCCGGTAAAGGTAGCGCCTTCCTCACAGCCGTATATTTTGCTGAAATCCTTTACGGTGGACGACCAGATGCATAATAACAACGGAATTGCCGAGGCCGGCGAAGGGATCTACCTGAATATGGTTATCAGAAATGAAGGTGACCTGCCGGCTGAAAGCATCAGGTTGTCGATTGCCTCCGATAACCGGCACATCACGCTGTATGATACTTCCGCTTATATAGATTTGCTGGAGCCGGAAGCTGAGGTTGAGGTGAACGGTGTACTGGGTTTCGATATTTCACCCCTGATACCTGACGGAGAGTCTCTGTTCCTTACCCTTGAGGTATATAGTAAAGACACACTTGCGTGGATAAACAATTTTGCTCTTGATGTAAATGCGCCTCAAATTTCGATATTACGCTATTTTGTTGATAACCCGGAAGGTCAATACCCTGGTGGATACCTGATGGCAGGGGAAACGGCCGGGTTGGTGGTTGAATTTTCAAACAAAGGCTCTGCAACAATATACAATGCACAGGTGATTTTATCGGAAGACAGCGGAATGTTAACGTTTCAGGGTGACGGGATATATCACGGAGATATTATGCCGGGAGATACAGTTCATCATCATGTCGTTATTACTGCAAATGACACTATAGAGTATGATACCCGGCTTGATATTGAGATGGAGACTCTTTCGGTGGAATTTGAGTCACTGAATGAATTCTCATTTCGGGCTAATACTATATACGAAGATTTTGAAGATGGTGAATTCGGACGCCGTCCGTGGAGGACTGATTCAGTAAAAGGATGGTTCTTTTCTTCCGACGCTTCAGGGGGGCGTTACAGTATCCGGTCCGGCATTATTGACCATTCCGAAAGCTCTGAGCTGCAGATAAGAATGGAGGTTGCCAGCGAAGGTGTTGTAACCTTCGATCGTAAGGTGTCTTCAGAAGCCAGGTATGATTTTTTGAATTTCTATATTGATGATGAAAAAGTTGGGAGCTGGAGCGGACTATTAAACTGGGCACCCGAGCAGTTCGAAGTTAAGCCGGGCAACCGAGTTTTCCGTTGGGTCTATACCAAAGACCAGTCAGTCTCCAAAGGACTTGATGCAGCCTTTATTGATGATGTGAGATTCCCGCCCGGAAATCTAGTTGATGATTTCTCAAATGAGATTATAGCAGGCCTGTCCATTGAAGAACTGATCTCGCCTGTGTCCGGCGAATGGAGCCCGGATAATCAGCCGGTCACTTTTTTGGTCCGCAATAACGGAAACAGGACGGTTTCATCCTTCACTGCAGGATGGGAGCTGGATGATGAGCCGCCTGTTAAAGAGACATTTGAAAGTGATATGAAACCTGGTGAATCTGCTCAATTTACTTTCGCTGAATTGGCAGACCTGCGAAGACCCGGGTTTTACGATCTGGTGGTCTATATAATGGATGACATCGATGGAAGCCATCAAAATGACACCTTGTACATGAGAATTGAGGTGCCTGAGGTACACGATATTTCAATAACCGAATTATTGCAGCCGCAAAGTGGTTATGAACTTGGTGAAGAGGAGGTTGTCGAGATAGAAATTGTCAACAACGGAAATGTCGGGCTCACAGGATTTGAGGTCGGTTATATACTAAACCCGGCAAATGCCGTTACAGAGGTATTTGATGGTCTCATAGAACCCGGACAAAGTGCAAAACATGTTTTTGATCATCGTGCCGACATGTCGGATGAAGTCCTCTACCATCTTATTCTGTTTGTTCATCTGACTCACGGATCAGAGACGGTGTCTGACACTATGATCGTGGAAGTCGAAAAAATCGTTTCAGGCACACACTCTCCCGTTAATAATGATGAATTAGTCCTTATTTACCCAAACCCCTTTAATTATGATCTTTACATACAGAAGAACCATATAAATGCCGGCCGGGTAAATATAAGGCTGATAACATCAACCGGGAAAACTGTTCTTTATAAGTCGTCTGCTGCCGATATACATGATGGGGTACTCCGGATTGATGGAGCCGGACTGTTGCCGGGAATTTATTTTCTGGAATTTTCCAGTGAAGGAATCAGCAAAGTATTCAGAGTAATCCGTTTCTAATTAAAAGTGTATGTCCATAGTGTCCGAGCATTGACCTTTGGTCGAACTCACATGTAATGAATCTCTCATTTGTCAAAATTCATCAGATGTGACTTTATTATTCAAACACTGACTTTACAGGCAGGTTAATACTATACTTTTTATGGCCGGTCGAATACCGGTCGGAGATTTTTCAGAAAATATTTATCAAAATAGCCAACTGATAAGTGCTTTAATAATTTTTTTTGGTTAATTTGAAGTATTTTCGAAACAGGGTCGAATTATTATTTGTTCATTTGCAGAATAGTTAATTATCCTAATCAATTAAACCTTGAATTATGAGAAAAATCTTTGTCCTGCTATTTGCTGCAGGTATCTCAGCAAATATCTTTGCCGGCGGCATTATGACAAACACAAACCAGAGTGCATCTTATATCAGGATGCTGGCCCGGGACGCCTCCCTTGGTATTGATGCTGTTTACTATAACCCTGCCGGCCTTACGAGGTTGTCTGACGGATTCCATCTGTCGCTTAACAACCAGTCCATCTGGCAGACCCGGAAAATTGACAATGATTTTGCTTTACTGAATAACGGATATTACCAGGGGGATGTGACAGCTCCGTTGTTCCCGAGTGTCTATGCGGTATACAAGACCGGCAGGTTTGCTTTTTCCGGCGGCTTTATGCCTGTCGGAGGCGGTGGCGGCGCAGAATATGACCGTGGCCTTCCTTCATTTGAGACCGATTTTGCCATGGTACCTGTTATGTTATCTGCGCAGGGTATCCCTACAAATGAATATGATGTTGATGTATTCTTTGAAGGGTCATCAATATATTTTGGCGGCCAGTTTGGTGTAAGTTACCAGGTTAATGACATGATTGATCTTTACGGAGGAGTCAGGTATGTGTCTGCTACCAACACTTATAAGGGACACTTGAGAAATATGCGGATTAACCCTGCTCATCCGCTTAATCCCGGCGGGGGGTTCACGAGTGCAACCGACTTTTTCAGTACAGTTGCTACAGCGGCATCGGGTGCTGCTCAAAGTGTTCAGCCCCTGATTGACGGCGGAGCGGGAAGCCTTACTCTTGACCAGGCAGTAGCTATGACTTTTATTTCACAGGAACAGGCAGATCAGCTGGCAGGCGGACTGGGTGCAAATTATGACCCTGCCCTGACCATAGACCAGGTACAGGGAGCCTACCAGACAACTGCTACCACTGCTTCGGCAACAGGCAGCCAGTTGGTCGACAGGCAGGTTGATGCCAGGCAAACCGGCTCGGCAATTGCTCCTTTATTTGGCGTGAACTTGTCACTCTCCGACAATTTCAATATAGGGATAAAGTATGAGTTCCTTACAAAACTTGAGCTGGAGAATGATACAGAGATCGATGAGACCGGTATGTTTCCCGATGGTGCAACAACCAGGAGCGATATGCCGGCCATGCTTTCCGTTGGTGCGGCATACAGAGCTACCCCGCAATTAAATATAGCCGGAGGTGTTCATTACTATTTCGACAGATCGGCCGATTATGGCAAGTCATTGCCCAATGAAGATATTATAGATAATAACTTCCTGGAGTTTGCACTGGGTATTGAATATAGTTTGACCAGTGACCTTCTCGTAAGTACCGGGTACCTTCGTACCCAGACCGGTGTAAATGATTTGTATCACAGCGATCTGAGCCACAGTCTCAGTACAAATTCTGTAGGGCTGGGCGGACGTTATGCAATAAATGAAATGATAGCAGTTAATCTTGGCTTCCTGATGACCTTCTATGATGAGGACCAGGTTACCATGAATTATGGCAATCTAGGTTCAGCAGTTGAAACTTACAACCGTGAGGTTATGGTATTTTCACTCGGACTGGATTTTAAATTCTGATAATATACCCGTAAAGACTAAAAGGGAGGCTGCCTGTATTTAAGGCAGCCTCCCTTTTTCAGTGTGTTCCGTGCATGGCAGATAACCTGGTGGTGAAAGTCCGTTACGGGGGTGGTTCTGCTGCTATTGCAACAGTGAACATACACAATCTAATTGTCTGTCTCGCCTGTCATCAGGAACAACGGTTTCATTTCAAAGCTCTCATAAATTGGTCTCAGCCTTTCGATATTGTAGTGTTTCTTAACATCCACAAGCTTCTTGGTGCTTGTTACGACATCTATCGGAACATTGTCGTACCTGCCGTTCTGCAGCACTACCAGTCTGCCGTGTATTCCCTTAAGAATAAGATCCAGCGCAAGGTTTCCGAATGCCATAGGTACAATCGAGTCGATGGCATCGGGATCACCGCCTCTAACCAGATATCCAAGTTTCTGGTTAATCACATTTATCGGGGTGCCACTGTTATATTTAGGTGAGAGCCTTACCATCTCATTTGATACCAGGTCTCCTATTCCCCCAAGTTTTGCGTGTCCGTAAGCATCTTTCTCCTGGCTCTGGAATACCATTTCTCCTCCCTCGAACATTGTTCCCTCCGAAACAAGTACAACAGAGTAATTGCTTGGATTTTTCTTACGGTCTTCCACCATCAGCTTGGTCAGCTTCTCCATGTTGAATTTATACTCAGGTATCACACAACGGTTTGCTGCGCCTGCCATTGTTGGCAGCATGGCAGTAAATCCTGCATACCTTCCGAATACTTCAAGCACCAGAAACCGTTCATGTGATCCTGCCGAAGTCCGTAATATATGTGTCATCATTATGGTCCTGGTAATGCAGGTACTGAAACCTATACAATAGTCTGTGCCGGGTACATCATTGTCCATTGTTTTCGGGATGGCAATTACTTTGACACCTTCCTTATACAATCGTACGCCGTAACTCAGAGTATCATCCCCGCCTATCGGAATCATAAAGTCTATTCCAATAAAAGCCAGGTTCTTCAACACTTCCGGGGTAAGGTCGTTGATCTCATCCTTGTACTTATCTTTCAGATGGTCCGGTACATGGATCTTTTTAACCTTGCTAGGATTGGTACGTGAACTGTGAAGGAATGTCCCTCCGGTTCTTCCTGCCCTGTTAACGATCTCTTCAGTCAGTTCGATGTAATAGGGTTTGTTGTTTGCTTTCGGATCGGGTTTCATTTCCATGATGCCCGCCCAGCCGCGACGGATTCCGATAACTTTATAACCCTCACGGAGGGCTCTGATAGTTACAGCCCTGATAGCAGGGTTCAGACCGGGAACATCTCCACCACCTGTTAAAATACCGATTATTCCTTTTACCTTTTTTGTTGTTGCCATGATAATTATTTAGTTAATTGATTGATATTTGAAGAGCCTAAAAGTATAAAAAAAACCGGTATGGTCAAAAACGAACTTCCATTTAACCTTTTTTGGTTAATTTTTGAAACCCTTGTCTTATGGTCGCGGCAATGTCCTGGCGGGCTCTGCCTGAAAGGCATGTGTGATTTTCTATCTGCAACTTTCAACCTCCACTATTTCCAAATCCTCTATCTCCCAGCTGAATTCATCAGATTCCAGTTGCTGGTTGCTCAAACTGCTGCTTTGATAATACATGCCGTTTATCCTTCCTGTTTTGGCAAGCTTGGGGTTAATGCATAATTCGGTAACGTCACTGCTCTCTTCATGCATTGGCCCCATAAAAAATTCGATCACATAGCTCACCTCTACCGGGTAATCATTATTATTTTTGATTTTCAGCCGCAGCTCAAGAGGACTGTTCCTGTCGAGCCATTTGGAGTTCGCCCACCTGTACTGAATTTCGACTCCGTCAACGGTAGAATGGTCAACATACCTTCTTTGCGAAGAAGCTTCCTGTGTTGTTCCTGCAAGGATAAAAAAAAGAGAGAAAACTGAAAATGCTAATAAATGTTTCATTTTGATCTGGTTTAGTTAAAAAATAGTTTCATGCTGTTGTAATGTATCTATCATAAATAATTTATCGTGTTGATATGGATTATAACCCGAAAAACGGGAACTTTGTTATTATGATGTATTGATTTATTAAATCCAATCCAATCCAATGACTCTTTTGCTTACCTCCTGATCCTTGCTCCCGCATTCTCTTCAAAGGCTGCGGCCATCTTTTCCATGACTGCATCAATCTCTTTATCTTTCAGGGTTCCCTCCATATCCTGAAGGATAAATGATATGGCATAGGACTTTTTACCTTCTTCAATCTTATCACCTTCATAAATATCAAAAAGTGTTAGTTTCTTAAGAAGTTTTTTTTCGGTTTCGAAAGCAATCTTCCTGATCTTGTCGAATTTGATCTCTTTATCCAGCTCCATGGCAAGATCCCGTTTTACTGCAGGGAATCTTGGCAGTTCACTGCAGGCGATTGTTACTGTTGAGGCGGACCTGACCAGGTTGTCCCAGTGAATATCTGCATAGAAAAGCTCCGATTTCAGATCTGCCTGTTCTGCAATGTCAGGATGGACACACCCGTATTCTGCCAGCACCTCATTTTTTCCCTTAATTTGTAATCCGTAAAGAAAAAACTCACCTCGTATTTCTTTATACTCCAGTTCGTCCGGGTCGATACCAAGGCGCCTGAAAACCTGTTCCACATACCCTTTTATATCGTAAAAATCTGATTTCTTTCCCGGTCTGTTCCAAAGAGTCCTGCCAGCTGCCCCTGACAGGAACAGGGCCAGGTGTCTTGATTCACTGTAGCGGGTAAGTTCATTTTCATTTTTACTCTTTCCGGTGAACCTGTATACATTACCAAACTCATAAAATTTCACATCCGGACTCTTACGGTTTGCATTGTACACTAAAGCTTCGATACCTCCGTACAATAATGTCTGTCGCATACTGTCAAGGTCGTTGCTCAGGGGGTTTAGAATCTTCACAAGGTTCTCTTCCGGAAATTCCCTGAGAGTTTTATAATATGAAGAGCTGGTAAGTGAGTTGGAAATTATTTCATTAAAACCAAGGTTGGTAAGCATCCCGGCTATTGTATTCTCATATTTCTCCTTATCCGGTTTGCTGGTATACGAGAGGGTTGAATGAACTGTTTTGGGAACTGAGATAGTGTTGTATCCGTAGATCCGGAGTATCTCTTCAACTACATCTGCCGGCCTTGTAACATCAACCCGGTAGAGAGGAACTTCAAGGGACAGTTTATCAGGGGTCTCATTTATAATTATAAAATCAAGCAACGTCAAAATCCTTTTTATTCTCTCCCGGGGGATCTCTTCACCAACCAGCCGGTTAATATAGGCAAGTTCCAGATCCAGTTTTACCGGTTCTGCGGGTTTGGGATACACATCGGTAACTTCCGAAGAAATTTGTCCGCCTGCAATCTCCTTTATAAGAAGAGCAGCTCTTTTCAGCACATATACTGTGGCTGACGGGTCTGTCCCCCGCTCAAACCTGAATGAGGCATCAGTACCGAGTCCGTGCCTGCGTGCGGTTTTCCTGATGGAAACCGGATCGAAACATGCACTTTCAAGAAATACATTTTCAGTAGATTCATTAACACCTGAACCAATACCTCCCAGTACTCCTGCAATACACATGCCTTCTTCGGCATTGCAAATCATCAGGTCCTCTTTTGAAAGTTCCCGTTCCTCTTCATCAAGGGTTAGAAACCTGGTTCTTTCGGGCAGCTGCCCAACAATTACCTTCCGGCCCTTTATCTTGTCGGCATTGAAAGCATGAAGGGGTTGCCCTGTTTCATGGAGTACATAGTTGGTTATATCCACAATATTATTGATTGGCTTTAAACCGATTGCTTTAAGCCTGTTCTGAAGCCAGTGTGGTGATGGTCCCACCTTAACTCCCGAAATGGTGAGGCCGCTGTAGCGGGGACAAGCTGCCGGGTCGTTTATTATAATCTCTACAGGATAATTGTTGTTATCAGGCCTGAAGTTGTCAACAACGGGTTTTGTGAGGGATACTTTTCCATCCTGTCCGAGCCATGCTGCCAGGTCCCTTGCTACACCAAAATGGGATGCTGCATCAATCCGGTTTGGAGTGAGCCCTATCTCAAATACAGTATCGGTCTCTATGCTGAAATATTCACTTGCAGGCGTTCCCGGAACGGCATCTTTGTCGAGCACCATTATTCCATCATGTGAATCGCCTATTCCAAGCTCATCCTCAGCACAGATCATCCCTTCTGAAACCTCACCCCTGATTTTTGTCTTTTCTATTTTAAAACTCTGAACACCCTTGTATAAAACTGCACCGGTAAGGGCAACCGGCACTTTCTGACCTGCTTCGACATTGGGAGCTCCACATACTATCTGTAAAATTTTTCCGGTTCCGGCATCAACTTTTGTAAGTGACAGTTTATCCGCATCCGGATGCTTTTCACAGGAGACTACCTCGCCTATTACTATCCCCGCCAGTCCCCCCCTGACTGTCTGGTAGAGTTCGCTACCTTCAACCTCGAGTCCGGTGCTGGTAAGTATTTCCGACATCTTACCGGGTTCAAGCTCAGTCTGAATGTACTGCTTCAGCCAGTTATATGAAATCTTCATCTACTTCAATATATTCTTTGTTTAACAATGAAATCTCAAAAGTAATAAGTTTTTTTTGAGATTATGTTGATAACCCGGGAAATGATCATAGATTTCGGGTTTGTCAGACCTGCCTGTTAAAACTTTATGATGTGCTATCCATTGAAACTAGTGTGCAAATAAATATATTTGCACATATTAATTGTAAAAAGAAGCAAATTGAAGAAGAACAATAGCAATCAAAGACCGCTGATACTGGTTACCAATGATGACGGGATACATGCACCCGGACTGAAGACGTTGATGGAAATTGCAAAAAAATTTGGCGATGTGATGGCAATAGCCCCTAATGAAGGACGCTCCGGAATGTCTCATGCGATAACCATCAAATACCCGTTAAGGTACAAGAAACTCAGGGAGGAAGAGGGTTTTGTGTTTTATTCATGTTCAGGCACACCGGCCGATTGTGTTAAGATCGCAATTAACCAGATACTTGACAGGAAACCTGATTTGCTGCTGTCAGGAATAAATCATGGTTCAAACTCATCAATCTCGGTTGTTTACAGCGGTACCATGGGTGCTGCGATAGAGGGCGGCCTGCATGCAGTTCCTTCAATAGGTTTGTCGGTTACAGACTATTCTCCCAGCCCTGATTTTTCTGCGGCCATTCTTTATGGTGAAAGAATAATTGAAAAAACATTGATTGACGGATTGCCTGAAGGAGTTTGTCTGAATGTAAATTTCCCCAGGCTTTCCGCAGGAGATGTCAGGGGGATAAAGATCTGCAGACAGGCACGTGGTCTCTGGGTGGAAGAGTTTGATAAGCGTTCTGACCCGCATAAAAGGGACTATTACTGGTTGACCGGGTATTTTGAAAATTACGAGCCTGAGGCGGAAGATACTGACGAATGGGCCCTCAAAAATAAATATGTGTCTGTCGTACCTGTTAAGATTGACTTTACGGATCTGGGTGCAATGGAAAAACTCAGATCTTCTTATGCAAAGGCCAGAACTTAACTCTCAAAGAACGGGTTTTATCGCAGGCATTATCCTTCCCCTGATATCTTTTTTCCTGTTTTACCTTTTCAGGTATGGTGAAATACCGCTTGTCGAGTTTATAAAATATGTGTATTTCAGGCAGGTTCTTTCGCCGGTTTTAAGCCTGAATATCCTGCCCAATCTGATAATTTTTTACTTATTTATAAGAAAGGATTATCTCAGGTCGGCCAGGGGTGTTCTGCTTGCCACCTTCCTGTTTGCAGGTGTTGTGCTTTTAATAAAGGTACTGTAGTGAGATATGAGATATTATATTATAGCAGGAGAGGCTTCGGGTGATCTGCACGGTTCAAACCTGATGAGATCCCTTGGCAAATTAGATCCTGACGCTGATTTCCGTTACTGGGGAGGAGACCTTATGGCAGGTGAGGGAGGGACCCTGGTGCAGCATTTCAGGAAGGCCAGCTTTATGGGATTCTGGGAGGTTATCAGGAATATCGGAACTGTTCTGTCCGGCTTGCGTATGTGCAAAAGAGATATCTTAAGGTACCGTCCCGATGCCCTGATACTTATCGACTACCCCGGCTTCAATCTTCGTATGGCACGTTTTGCTTCCGGAAAAGGGATAAAGGTATTCTACTATATCTCACCCAAGGTGTGGGCATGGAACCAGTCGCGGGTCAAAATAATAAAAAGATATGTTGACCATATGCTGACAATTTTCCCGTTTGAAACAACCTTCTATAACAGGTTCGGATATAAGGTAGATTATGTTGGAAATCCTTTGCTGGATGCAATCGGCAATCGTTCATACAGGGATGAGGATTTTGAAAGGTTTACTGAAAGGAACCGGCTTTCAGGCAAACCCTTGATAGCAATGCTTGCCGGCAGCCGTATCCAGGAGATTGATAACTGTCTGCCGGTAATGGTATCGGTTATGGATCAATATACAGATTATCAGTTTGTAATAGCTGGAGCTCCATCAATTGATCCGGCAACCTACAGGAAATATACAGGAGATAAAATAGCTGTTCTTTATGACCAGACTTATGCTATCCTGCAACATGCCACTGCAGCCCTGGTGGTAAGCGGAACGGCAACACTTGAGGCAGCCCTGCTGGGTGCCCCGCAGGTGGTCTGTTATCGGGGTTCGGCACTTTCTTATCAGATAGCGAAACGGTTTGTGAAGATAAAATACATTTCCCTCGTTAATCTTATTATGGAAAAGGAGGTTGTAAAAGAACTGATCCAGGATGACCTGAACAGTGAGAAGCTAAGGGCAGAAATTGACAAACTGCTCTTTGACAGGGACTACAGGAATTCGATGCTTGATGATATGGCAGAACTGAAGAAACGACTGGGCGAACCGGGAGCATCTGAGCGGGCTGCCGGTAAAGTTGTTGAATATCTTGATCAAAATAAAAACTGATTTTGCCAGATGAGCCGCGTTGCTATTTGTATGATTATGTTCCTGTTTGCTGCTAAAAAGGGTTACACTGCAGAAATATTCATTAGTATATTCAATGAATATAATCTTACTGCGCTGGTTATTTCACCTGGAAATGGTAATTATACGGTTACAGGTGACGGACTTAAATTATATGCGGCAGAGGAGAATGAAATTCTATATGTATCGATGGCAGGCGAGGAGCTTGTTTTGAGGGGGCATACCGGAGTATTGGGCAGTTTTCAGGAAATCTCGATCAGTCAATATGAAAAAGACGGATGGTACAGTTTTATGCCGGTGGATCCTCTGCATGAAAGGAGGTACTATCACGGCAGCCTTCAACTTAGTATAGAGTTCGGCCGGATAAAGGCTCTGAATATTATTGCCGAAGACCTTTACATTGCCGGGGTTGTTGAGGCAGAGTCGGGTTTGGGATGGCACGATATGTATTACAGGGCTCAGTCGGTCATTTGCCGGACGTATCTTTACGGAAATCTGGCCAGGCATGCTGATGAAGGTTTCCATCTGTGTGACGAGGTGCATTGCCAGGTGTATAAAGGCCAACTTACCTCTGACGAGGTTATTGAAAAAGCAGTTAAGTATGCAGAAGGCTTGGTAATTACCGGTACAGACAGTACACTTATCACTGCTGCCTTCCATTCAAATTGCGGAGGACAAACGGTTAATTCAGAGGAGGTTTGGCTGGTTCGCCGCCCTTATCTTAGATCAGTTAATGACCCTTTCTGTTCAGGGGGACGCAGCTCTTCCTGGGAAAGAAAGATAGATACCCATGATTGGGGAGGGTACCTTTATGAGATGGGCCTGGGAGACAGCGAAGGCACAACAGATCCTTATATTTTCCGGTTTAACCAGAATTTCAGGGAGACTCACTACTCCATAGGCGGATTCCGGATACCATTAAGTAAGATAAGGAATGACTGGAACTTAAGGTCGGCTTTCTTTGATGTTAAAGTGCCTGATCAGGGCAGTTCGATACTTTTAAGGGGCCGTGGTCATGGTCACGGAGTCGGGCTTTGCCAGGAAGGAGCTATGGAAATGGCTGCAAAGGGTTATAATTTTATTGATATCTTGCAGTTCTACTATACAGGTATAATCATAACTGATTTAACTGATCTTTACTAAAAACCGGTGAATGTTAACGGTCCGGTAAGTAGTAGTATTTGATCTTTAATGATGCCGGAAGCAGGGTTAAACAGGTTAATGAACAAAAATTTAGATAATGGTTGCACTAATACGCAAGGAGATTGACAGTTTTTTCAGTTCCCTAACAGGGTATGTCGTTATCATTGTTTTTCTTGTGCTCAGCGGACTTTTTATGTGGGTATTCCCGGGTGATCTGAATATTCCGGACAGTGGTTATGCCACACTTGACACCCTCTTTATAATTGCCCCGTGGGTATTCCTTTTTCTTGTACCTGCTGTTACAATGAGAATGTTTGCAGAGGAAAAAAGGTCAGGAACCCTCGAACTGCTGCTGGTAAGGCCGCTTACCGATCTGCAGATCGTCCTGGCTAAATTTTCCGCTGCCGTGGTACTGGTAATTATATCATTGGTTCCGACACTGATTTATTTCTGGTCGGTATACAAACTTGGTAATCCTCCCGGTAATCTTGATACAGGAGCAATATGGGGATCATATATTGGCCTGGTGTTTCTTGCCGGTTGTTATGCTGCAATTGGGGTCTTTGCCTCATCGCTAACAGATAATCAGATAGTTGCGTTTATTGTAGCCGTTTTACTGTGTTTCTTTTTCTTTACAGGGTTTGAAATGATAAGTGCCCTTCCGCTCCCGTTGAGGATTGAAGAGTTGTTATTGTACATGGGAATAAATGAACATTACCGGTCGGTCAGCAGGGGAGTGGTTGATACCCGTGATGTGGTTTACTTTCTGGCACTGATTGCTTTTTTTATTTTTTTAACCCGAACTGTTCTTCAGAGCAGAAAATGGTAATGCCGATGGATAAAAGAGTTTTTAAAATTCAACAGGTTAAAGAGCTGGCATTTGTGCTTGTAACCATAATCCTTATATGCTTTTTGTCCGGTCATATTTTTGTCAGGCTTGACCTTACGGCCGATAAGAGATATACCCTGTCAACTGCCACCCGCGATATCCTTGGAGAACTTGATGATGTGGTTCATGTCAGGGTTTACCTTGAGGGTGATCTTCCTGTAGGGTTCAGACGTTTGAGAAATGCCACACAGGAGTTGCTGGATGAGTTCAGGGTGGTTGCCGGAAGCCATATTCATTATGAGTTTATCGATCCGGTAGATATTGACGACCAGGGAGTGCGCGACGATTTGCACCAGCAACTTTACAACAAGGGTCTCCGGCCAACCAACATTGAAATTGCTGAAAGAGGAGGCGGGCGGTCGCAGAAAATTATTTTCCCCGGGGCACTTGTATCCTACAAGGGTATGGAAATGCCTGTGAACCTGCTCAAAAACAATCCTGCTCTTCCGGCCGACCAGAACCTGAATAACTCTATTCAGTCTCTTGAATACGAATTAATTAGTAGTTTTTATAACCTGGCCGGCCCGGAAACCAGGAAGGTGGCTTTTTTGGAAGGGCATGGTGAGCTTGACGAACTTCTGGTTGCCGGTATAAGTGGTGCTATTGTCCGTTATTATGATATTTACAGGGGGCGGATTGATGAGAGTGACCTGCAGAGCCTTGACGACTATCATGCGGTTATTATTGCCAAACCGGTAAAGCCCTTTACCGAAACCGAAAAATATGTTATTGATCAGTATATAATGAGGGGAGGGAAGGTGATGTGGTTCATCGATCCGGTGGCTATAGATCTTGACAGCCTGACCTATCAGAGTGAAGCAATTGCGCTTATAAACGATCTGAATATTGATGATCAGCTGTTCCGGTATGGTGTAAGAATAAACCCCAACCTGGTGATGGATATGCATTGCCTGCTTATTCCCCTTAATGTGGCCCTTGCCCGTGAACAGGCAAGGTTTGTCCCCGTCCCCTGGTATTTCTCACCCCTGCTGGCAGGTAATGATGAGCACCCGGTTACAAGGGGACTGAATTATGTTAAGGCTGAATTTGCCAGTGTGATAGACACAGTAGGTTCCGATCCGGCTGTAAGAAGTGAAGTGTTGCTGAGAACTTCAAGTGAAACACGGGTAGTCAATGCTCCTATGATGGTGAGCCTTGAAATGGCCAGGCAGGAGCCTGATCGGCGCGAATTCAATAATCCGCATCAACCTGTTGCAGTAATGCTGGAAGGAGAGTTTACCTCTGTATTTGCCAACAGGATTATTTCGGGAATAATTGGCAGGGAAGACCCCGGATTCCGCGAAAGCGGTCAAAATACAAGGATGCTTGTCGTGGCTGATGGTGATATTATCAGAAACGATATTACTGTTGAGGGAAACAGACCCGAACCATTGCCACTCGGATATGACAGGTACTCGGGACAAACATTCGGTAACCGTGAATTTGTTTTGAATGCCCTCAATTACCTGATTGATGAATCGGGGCTCATGGAGTTGCGTACAAGGGAACTGCAGCTTAGACTGCTTGACCGGGCAAGAGTGCGGGAGCAGAGAGGAATGTGGCAGATAATAAACCTGGGCGTTCCGCTTGCGATTGTAATTGCTTTGGGGTTGTTCTATAGCTGGCAGAGAAAAAGGCGTTTTGCCACCGGGTAAATTATTGGAATAATGAAAAGTTACAGGTTTCATATAGCAGGTCTATTGCTGCTCGCAATTGTTGTGGTTCTCATTTATCAAAACAGGAAGGGAACCAGCCTGAACATGCGGGATATTGATTTTGCCCTGGAGGACCGCGATCGGATAGCTGAAGTGACCATCAGGGGTGGCGGGGAAGAAGTGGTGCTGACCAGGGATAACGGGTTGTGGATACTGAATTCACAGTTTGAGGCCAGGGATAAGGCGGTTGACATGCTGCTGCAGACCCTGGCCAGGTTGAGAGTTAGCAGTCCTGCTCCTTTAGCGGAAACAGATGCGATCATGAAGAATCTTAGTAATGATGCACTGCAGATTGATATAGATATGGGCAGAAGGACAAGGAGATATTTTGTATTCTCAGAAGGAGGAGAATCTCCTACATATATGTTGCGGGATGGTTCATCCCGGCCCTACAGGGTCGAGGTGTTAGGGTATGACGGGAATGTCGCATCACTCTTTGTTCCGGATGGGGCTTTCTGGCGGAGCAATATACTTTTTAATGTCCGGCTCATTGATATTGCTGAAGTGAGCGTCGATCACAGGGAGGATCAGGAGGGCTCATTTACCCTGAAGCAATCCCCGCAAAATGAATATACCCTTTACAGTTATCCGGAAGGAGAACTTATGGAGGGCTTAAGTGATTCACTTGCAATACGCTATCTGGCAAACTTTTTTTATGTGCCTTATGAACGGATGGCCGGAAGGGACGAAAGAACAGTAGCAGATTCACTTCTGAGATCGGGATACGATCATATGATAAAAGTAACCCTGCATGAGGGAAGCGTCACGAAGGCATATTTCCACAGGATTGTTACAGGAGGCGGAGGTGAAGATGAAGTGAATTATGATCTTTTCAGGTTGTATGCCCTTATCAACGATAAATCAGACCTGGTGATAGTACCATACCACTCTGTAGATCTCCTGCTGCGGAATTCTTCATATTTTTTTCGTTAAAACAGGCAGGGATGCATCAGTCGGAGATGCACCAGGTAAAGAGCTGATTACTAGTTTTATTGAAGGTTATTGCCGGTAAATAACAGGTACATTGATATTTCATATCCCTTTCATATTGTTCAGGTTGTTTTTTTTTTGTATTATTGGTAATTGCTATTCCATCCGTAACATGCACAAAAACAAGGCAATTACGTGTTATTTCAAAATATTAATAATGTAAACTAAATCATTCTCTATGAAGTTCGTTATTTCCAGCACTGATCTGCTCAATCACCTGCAGGCAATCAGCAGGGTTATAAGTACAAAAAATACACTGCCCATTCTGGATAATTTTTTGTTTAAGCTACAGGACAATGAGCTGGTTATAACAGCCTCGGACCTGGAATCGACCCTTACAACCAGGATGCATCTTGAGAATACATCCGGTGACGGAACAATCGCCATTCCCGCAAAGATCCTTTCAGATACGTTGAAAGAGTTTCCGGAACAGCCTCTCACTTTTGATATCTCAACTGAAAATTATTCCGTTGTTATTACAACTGAGAACGGTAAGTTCAGCATTGTAGGACAGAACGGGGAAGATTTTCCGCAATACCCGGTACTGAAAGATGATCTTAAGATGACGGTGAGAATGAGTGCGGAAGTCCTTCTTTATGGTATCGCCAAAACAATTTTCGCCACTGCCGATGATGAGCTAAGGCCAGTTATGAACGGCATCTATCTTGATTTCTCACCCGAAAATATGACCTTTGTTGCCTCAGATGCTCATAAACTGGTGAGATACAAACGATTTGATGTTAAAACGGAGGAGGAGGCCTCTTTTATCCTTCCTAAGAAACCTGCTTCGCTTCTGAAGAACATCCTTGCACGGGAGAAGAATGATGTAGTTATAGAATTTGATGATAAGAATGCATTGTTTACACTGACCGATTATAAGCTGGTGAGCCGCCTTGTGGAGGGTAACTATCCTAATTACAGTTCGGTCATACCTTCAGATAATCAGAACAAACTGGCTATGGACAGGCTGGATATTATCAACAGTCTCCGCCGTGTATCAGTTTTCTCCAGCCAGGCCAGTAATCTTGTTAAGCTTGAACTAGGCCGGAACCAGATCACTGTTTCGGCACAGGATATTGATTTCAGCATTTCAGCCTACGAAAAACTGCAGTGTCAGTATGAGGGTGATGGGATGGAGATCGGGTTCAAGTCCACGTTCCTTATTGAGATACTTAACAACCTTGCCTCAAGTGAGGTGATAATGGAGCTAAGTGATCCCTCAAGGGCCGGTCTTTTATTACCTGCAGAGAAAGACAGCGATGATGAGGACCTGCTGATGCTTCTGATGCCCATGATGATCAATGTTTAGATCCCGGAGTTGAAATTTGCTGGTTACACCCTGGCCCTTTTCAGGGACAGGGTGATATTACTTTAAATATTTTATACCTCCCGTGGCATAATTGTTTTTCAATTATAATACAGGGCAGGAGCGCGGACTTGAATTTTTTAACCGCCTGAAAGAAGATTATTAAATAACTAATTATGAGCTTGAAACTTAAAAACCCCCTTATTTTTTTTGATCTGGAGACCACAGGAATGGATGTGGTAAAGGACAGGATTGTTGAATTGTCTTATCTGAAAATAAATCCCGATGGCAGTGAAGAGACCAAAACCTGGCTTATCAATCCTGAAATGCCTATCTCTCTTGAGGCAACCGCTGTTCATGGGATATCCAATGATGATGTCAAAGATTCACCCACTTTTCAGCATATAGCACAAACCCTGGCAAATGAATTTGAAGGCTGTGACTTTGCAGGGTTTAACTCCAATAAATTTGACATCCCGCTTCTGGCCGAGGAATTTTTAAGAACCAACGTCGATTTCGATCTTAAAAAACGGAAATTTGTTGATGTGATGGTCATCTTTATGAAGATGGAACAGCGCAACCTGTCAGCTGCTTACCGGTTCTACTGCAATAAGGAGCTTGAAAATGCCCATAGTGCAGAGGCCGATACGCGGGCAACCTATGAGATACTTAAGGCGCAGATTGAAAGGTACAGTGAGCTTGAGAATGATGTAGATTCACTCTCCGGCTTCTCTGCCCATACCAGGAATGTTGACTATATGGGGAGGATCATATACAACGATCAGGATGTTGAGATTATCAATTTCGGCAAATACAAGGGTATGCCGGTTGAGGAGGTGCTGGCAAAAGATCCGGGATATTACGGCTGGATCATGAATGCCGATTTTCCGCTTTATACCAAAAAGGTACTTACGAACATCAAACTAAGGAAGTTTAATAAATGATGCCGGTACGCCATGAAGATAATCTGTATAGGCAGAAACTATGCCGATCATGCCAGGGAGCTGAATAATCCGCTACCGGAAAAACCGGTATTTTTCCTGAAGCCGGATACGGCCCTTGTTCTGAATAACAGGCCCTTTTTTTATCCCGGTTTTTCAGGGGAGATTCATCATGAGGTCGAACTTGTTTTAAAGATAAATCGCCTGGGCCGCCATATAGGAGAGGAATTTGCTCACAGGTATTATGACGAGATAGGGGTGGGAATCGATTTTACTGCCCGTGACCTGCAGGATCAATGCAAGAAGAAGGGACTGCCATGGGAGATCGCCAAGGCATTTGATAATTCGGCTCCCCTGGGAAGGTTTATTTCAAAAGCAGATATTCCCGACACCGCCAATATCTGCCTGAGGCTTGACATAAACGGCAAGAGGGTCCAGGATGGCAGCTCAAAAGATATGATCTTTTCGTTTGACAGGATAATCTCTTATGTTTCACAGTTCATTACATTGAAGATCGGTGATCTGATCTTTACCGGAACCCCGGCAGGGGTGGGACCGGTAAAGATAGGCGACAGGCTGCAGGCTTACATCAACGATGATATGCTGCTTGATTTTTATGTAAAATGACGCTTATTTTATAGACGGACCCTGATTATTTATATACTCGGGAATGATACCTTGGGGCTCTACCCCGGGGGCGTTTCTGGTTGCGCTTCAATAACAGACATTATTCAGTCATCGCCCCGTAAATGATAACCTCTATTTTTTCCCACATATCGTTGTGGAAAAAAGGTAACATCTGGATCATTCCCACCACGGCAAGGTCATTTTCAGTATCCCACCAATAGGTTGTACTCAATGCGCCTCCCCATGAGTATCTGTTGTATGATCCCGGCTTTCTTCTATATGAATCGTCTGTTCCCAGTTCGAACCCGAGTCCGAAAGCAAACTCCCTCTCATCAGGCCCGCCCTCCGAAGGCGTATTGATCCTCGCCAGCTGATTAGTCACCATCAGGTCAATTGTTTTGGGGCCCACGATCCTGTTACCATTATATTCACCCCCGTTGAGGAGCATTTGCAGAAACCGGGCATAATCTTTTGCCGTTGTGGAGAGTCCGGCACCTCCCGCAAAAAACAATTCATCTGTCATACTATGGTACCTGGCCATTGGCGAGTCCTCGTCCATCTTCACCAGCGGATCCTCACGGGTATTGGCAAATACTTTCGCCATTCTGTCTGCCTTTTCTGCCGGCACAAAGAAATAACTGTCATCCATATCAAGTGGTTTGAAAATGTGATCATCCAGGTACCTGTCGAATCGTTTTCCTGAAACCACTTCAACCAGGTATCCCAGCACATCGGTACTCACTCCGTATGTGTACCTGGTACCCGGTTCATGTAACAGGGGCACATTCCCCAGTACTTTCATGTTGTCGGCCAGTGTTCTGACCTCCGTATCCAATGCAATTGCCTCAACGACCCCTTCTTTGTTATAAATAATCTGCATTTCCGGCGAGGTAAATCCGTATGCTAGTCCGCTCGTATGCCTGAGAAGATCCCGTATGGTGATTTTCCGCCGGGCAGGGCGGGAAGTATATGTGCTGTCTGACTTGTTCAGAGATTCCAGTACCTGCATATTTCTGAATTCAGGAATATAATTCTCCAGTGCATCATCCAGAAGGAATTTACCCTGTTCATAGAGCTGCATCGCTGCCACGCTTGTAATCGCCTTGGTCATCGACATTATCCTGTATATCGAATCCTGTCCCCCGACCGCCCCTTCCGGGGAAAAAGACTTATGGTAAGCTATACCCCCGTTGCGTACAATAATAACTTCGGCAGATGCTATGGCTTGTTTGTCAATATACTCTCCGAAGAGATTGTCGAGCATTTCGAGACTGCCGGGGTTTAATCCCGCACTTTCAGGATGCACCGGGTTCAGTGTGGCGGAATTATTTCCGTTACTGCTTGGAGATGAGCAAGATGATAACAGGGTAAAAGGGATTGTCAGAATAAGCAGAATTGATTTTCTCATGGTAAATTCCAGATTAATATTTCAGTGAGTTATATTCAGGTATTCAGTGAGTTATATTCACGGCTTCAGAGATTTACATTCAGGGATCCAGAGATTTATATTCAGGTATTCAGTGAGTTGTATTCAGGTGTTTATGTCTGTGTTTTCCTGAAACCCACCAGGATAGATATTATGGCTACAGCAATAATTGATATTCCGGCAACTATCAGAATCGGCTTGTTGCCTGGCCACCTGGCGATAATTATTCCTGTCAGTGCCCATATAACTGCGAGTCCGGTGAAAGGATTCCTGTAGTTCCTGATAATCAGTGCTGTTACAAGAGCTCCTGCAAGTACCATGATCACTGCCCACACCTCTTCTGATATACCCCATCCCTGCCAGTTGACGGCAACAAGCAGTGCGGTAACGTTTGCAATCGTGGCTATGCATATCCAGCCCAGGTATATTCCGAACGCAGCCCTTGCAACCAGACTGTCAGATGTGGTCAGCCTGTAATTGATTATTACAAGTGCTGACAGCAGCAGCAGCATTATAAAAAGGGAGACGGCCAGATATTCATAATGCCAGGCAATGATCCACAAAGCATTAAGGATACAGGTTGCAGCAAAGAGCAAACCAATGGCATTTATCACAGCCCTGTTTTCTGCCCTGAATTGTAAAAGGACAAATACCAGCAGCAACAGGTAAATAACACCCCAGATAGAAAAGGTTATTCCTGCAGGGACAAAAAGGTTGGGGTACTGGGCAGAAAGCTCACCCGTAGTTTTGCCGCCCAGGGGCAGGGCGTTGGCAAGGTAGTTCATCAGCACCATTACCGCGAATGCTGCAATATTGATAATTTTGATAGTCATAGCCGGGTTGAATTAGTATATTGGTAATATAAAAGTACAAATATTATCCTGATCATCCCAACAATAATATAAAAGTGTCTGGCAGGCTCCCTTTTTGGTTTGAAAAGATTTCTGCGAAAGCGAATTAACCGACTTTGTTTGAAGCCGTCTTGCTGACTGTTTTAAACTATCCCTGCAAATCCCATAAAAGCAAGTGCCAGCAATCCGGCAGCGACCAGGATGACGGGATTTCCGCGCATGCCTTTTGGTACATTTACCAGTTCAAGTTGTTCACGTATGCCTGCCAGGATGACCAGTGCGAGCGTGAACCCGATCGCGTGTGCAATTGCAAATACCACACCGCTCATTAGCGTGTATTCATTCTGTATAACCAGTATGGCGACACCAAGAATGGCACAGTTGGTGGTCATCAGCGGCAGGAAAATTCCGAGTGCCTGGTAGAGCGGGGGACTTACTTTCTTGAGTATTATCTCGACCATCTGTACAAGGGAGGAGATTACCAGGATGTAGGTAACGGTTCTCAGGTATATAAGGTCGAAAGGGATAAGGATATAGTGCGAGATCATGTATGTCACGATGGCGGCAATGGTCATGACGAACATAACTGCACCGCCCATTCCGGCAGCAGTGGATATCCTGTTCGAAACCCCGAAGAAGGGGCAAAGTCCCAGAAACTGTGCAAGTACTATGTTGTTGACAAGTATGGCTGATAATACTATTGCTATATATTCCATGGCTGTGTATGTTTCTATTTGTTCAACTTATTTGCCAGGGCTATAAGGTAGCCCAGTGCTATAAATGCTCCCGGGGCAAGGACAAAGACAAGCATTCCGTCTGCCTGAAGGAACTGAAACCCGAAAATAGCATTGCTTCCAAGGATTTCACGGGATGCCCCGAGCAGGGTTAGTGCCAGCGTAAAGCCAAGGCCCATTCCCGTTCCGTCAATTATCGACGACCAAAGGGTGTTTTTCGAGGCAAATGCCTCTGCTCTTCCCAGAACAAAACAGTTTACCACTATAAGCGGAATAAAGAGTCCGAGTTGCTCATGCAAAGGCGACATGAATGCTGCCATTACAAGGTCGACTATGGTAACAAAGGAGGCGATGACAACAATATAGCAGGGGATCCTTACTTTGCTGGGAACAAAGTTTTTTATAAGTGAGACAACAATGTTTGACATTATTACAACGAACATGGTTGCCAGTCCCATTCCCATCCCGTTAAATGCAGAAGTTGTGGTTCCAAGTGCCGGACATAATCCCAGCATCAGAATGAATACCGGGTTTTCCCTGATTAGTCCCTTGGTGAAGTTTTTTGCCTGGTCCATAATTACTTGCTTATAATTTTGTCACTTAAATCTCTTCTGATCGTATTATTACATGATCGTTTTATTACCGGTGCAGAAACCCGGGAGTGCCGGAGAATTAATTCCGCTCTCCCCTGGTGTAAACCTCATATGCCGTCTGTACTGCCTCGCAATACGCCCTGGCTGTAACTGTTGCTCCGCTGATTCCGTCTATAACCCCGCCATCTTCCCTTATTTTCAGTACTTCGCCTGACGGGTCCCTGCCAACGAATTGTTTGTAAAAATCAGATCTGGCATTTTCTATCAGGTCGCCGTAGTTAGCCGATTCATTATGTTCGAGTACTTCAACACCCGTTATTATGCCTTCCTGGTTAAACCCTACCATTAGTCTTATATTCCCAATGTATCCCGACTCTGACCATGACTCTACGGCCGTACCCGTGAAATTTCTCCCTCTCCTGCCCGGATAGAGGTTATACACTTTGCCTTCATATACTACCTGGAACTCTTCCATAACCGGGTTGTTGGCAAAACCGGGAAGTACCCTGTCAATTGCCTCCTCTTTTGCGGGGAGCTCATATGACACATCTGCATCTTTATCGATATATACTTTCCATGCCAGTTCAACAGCTTCACAATAGGCACGGGAGCTTATAGTAGTAGCGGTTATACCGTCAATGTCTCCGCCATCCTGTCTTAGCCTGAGACGGAAATCCTCCGGATTCTGTCCCTCGAACTGAACGCTGAAATCGGATTTATCGCTTTCCATCTTGTCGCCAAGGCCAGGGGTCTCTTTATGTTCCAGTACCTCTATGCCATGTATTGTTCCGTCCGGCAGTAATCCTACCATCAGTATTATCTCCCCGCTGAACCCCCGGTTGGTAAATGTCTCGACAGCCGTACCTACAAGCTCTCCATCTTTCTTTGCCGGGTAGAATACAAGTTCTCCGCCGGAGACCTCAATGCGGTATTCCTCCTCTGACGGGTTATTGTCAAAAACCGGCACAACCGATCTGATTGCATTATTCTTCTTGGCGGCTCTCGCAGCCTCAATAGGTTCTTTGGTCAGTTCATATATAAATCCCAGGGAAGCAGAGGCGATAAAGGTTATCACCAGCAATGCCATGACCATATTAAAGAAGGTGGATTCCCTTTTAGCCATTTTTTACCTCCTCTCCGAATCTTTTTGGTTTAACATATTTGTTTATCAAGGGGACAAATGCGTTCATTATCAGGATGGCGAATGATACACCTTCAGGGTACGCCCCGTAAATCCTGATCGCAACGGTTATCACCCCGATACCAATACCAAATATCCACATTCCCTTAGGTGTCATTGGCGAGGTTACGTAGTCGGTTGCCATATATACGGCCCCCAGAACCAGTCCCCCGCTCAGAAGATGAAAGAGCGGATCGGCATTGTCATATGGATTGATCAGCCAGAGGATCCCGGTAAAAATAAAAACAGAAAGAAAAATGGAAGCCGGTATATGCCACGTGATTATCTTTCTGGTCAGCATATAGAGGCCACCGGCCAGCAGTGCCAGTGCTGAAATTTCTCCTGTACACCCCGGAAGGTAACCTATGAAAAGCTCCATATATCCGGGTATCTGTTCAAGCAACCTTGACATAGGCACTCCGGCTGACAGTCCTTCCTTTACAACTGCCAGGGGAGTGGCACCCGTAACGGCATCGGTATACTGCAACCTTGAAACAATTGGTTCGGGCCAGCTTGTCATCTGAACAGGGAAGGAGATAAACAAAAAGACCCTTCCCACCAGCGCCGGATTGAACGGATTATTACCCAGTCCCCCGAAAGTCATCTTCCCAACACCAATTGCCACCAGGGCACCGATCACTATGATCCACCAAGGCAGGTTTGTTGGCAGATTGAAAGCCAGCAGCAGCCCTGTAACCAGTGCCGAACCGTCACTTATGGAGGGCTCTGATTTCATAAGGTACTTCTGGATCAGGTATTCAAATGCCACACAGGACACTATTGATATGGTAGTTACAATTAATGCGCCGATACCGAAAAAATAGACCGATATAAGCAGTGCAGGTAAAAGTGCATACACCACCCCGTACATCAGCTTTTTAACGGTATCGTCCCCGTAGACATGAGGTGAGGGAGAAACAGTTATTAATTTGTCCATTATTGTTTCCTTGATCTGATAATTTTACTTACAGTTGATTTACCCAGCCGGATATAATCCAGCAAGGGTCTGCCCGAAGGACATATATAGCTGCAGGATCCGCATTCCATGCAATCCAGGGCACGTTCCTCTTCAACAATATCCCACTTTTTGTATTCGGATGCCTGCTGCAGAAGGTAGGGCTCCAGGCCCATTGGACACACACTGATACATTTGGTGCATCTTATGCAGTTGACAACCGGTTTGCGCTTCGCTTCTGCTGACGGTATCAGCAGAATACCGGAGGTGCCTTTTGTAACCGGTATATCAGTATTGATCAGCGCTTTACCCATCATCGGTCCCCCGTTGATAATCTTGCCCGTATCTTCAGGCAGTCCGCCGGCAGCCTCAATAAGTTCGGAGACCGGCGTACCGATCCTTACCATGAAGTTTGACGGGGTTTGAAGATCTTTCCCCGTTACTGTCACCACCCTTTCGATCAGCGGTTTATTTTTCTGTACTGCTTCATAAATAGCATAAGCGGTACCGACATTATGCACAACAGTACCCACATCTACAGGCAGTCCACCTGACGGAACCTCCCTGTTAATAAGTGCCTTGATAAGCTGTTTCTCTCCACCCTGCGGATATTTAACCTTCAGCGGCCTCACCTCCGTTCCACCGAAACCTTTAGCAAGTGAAGAAAGGTGGTTTATGGCATCGGGTTTGTTTTTCTCAATTCCGATCAGGGCCTTTTTTACATTAAGCTTTTTCATGATTAGCTGTATGCCTACCATCAGTTCTTCTCCTTTTTCAAGCATCAGCCTGTGATCAGAAGTCAGGCAAGGCTCGCACTCAGCACCGTTGATAATAAGCACATCTGCCGTTTTTCCTTTCGGAACAGATAGCTTGATATGTGAAGGAAAAGTCGCGCCACCCAGTCCCACGATTCCTGCATCCAGCGTTTTCTGTATTATCTCGTCAGCCGTAGCGACGATATTCCGGTTCAGTGTATCACTTGTATCTATTCCTTCTTCCCACTGATCTTCTTCCGTTGAAATTGAAATAGCCATCCGTTTGTACCCGCTGCTGTCCATCAGCTTATCCACTTTGGTCACCGTGCCGGTAACCGAAGAGTGGACATTGGCAGATACAAAGCTCTTGCATTTTGCTATCCACTGTCCGGTCTTAACCTTGTCTCCCTTTTTGACGAGAGGTTCGGAAGGGGCTCCGATATGCTGGGAGAGAGGAATGTTTACTGTTTTGGGCAATGGAAGAACCTTTATCGGGCTTCCCGCCGAGAACTTATCCTCTGGCGGGTGAATCCCCCCTCTGGGAAATGTTTGTATCACTTTTAACCTCCTGTTATTTATGATTATTAAATACTATTCAGTAAATTATATGCTTCGTTACTTATGCCTTAAGATACCTGAACATACTGACACGTGGTAATAAGCAGTTTAAAAAGTCATTTCGCCCCGGCTTCCGCTTTCTGTTTACGTACCGGGAAATTGATTTCCAGTATTGCATTTGTAGGGCATTCGGGTGCACACTTCCTGCACAGCTTGCATTTAAACGGATCGATGTATGCAAGGTTATTCTCAAGAGTTATTGCCTCATAGGGACATACCTTGACACATTTGCCGCATCCAATGCAAGCCACCTTGCAGCTTTTTCTTGCAACCCCTCCCTTCTCTTCGTTTATACAGGAAACATAAATCTTACGGTCTTTTTTGTTTTTCTTCCTGAGTTCTATGATGTTTCGGGGACAAGCAATTACGCATGCGTTGCATGCCGTGCAGTTCTCATCTATTACCTCGGGAAGTCCTGTTTCCGGGTTCATGTATATTGCATCGAACTTGCAAACTTCCACGCATTCACCCAGTCCGAGACATCCGTGCGGACAACCCGCTTCTCCGGTATAAAGTGTTGAAGAGATAGTACATGAAGGAGTACCATCATAAACATTTGTTTTTGTGCGGTATTCAGGCGAACCGGCACAACGTACAACGGCCACCAGCGGATCCTGACTGGAAATCTCCTTGCCCAGTATGACTGCGATTTTGGACATGGCCTCGCTGCTGCTCACCGGGCATTTCAGGTTGGAGATATCATCTGCCCTGACAAGTGCTTCGGCAAACGCCCTGCAGCCCGGAAGTCCGCATCCGCCACAATTTGCAGCCGGCAGTTCCTCTTCCACAAGATCGATACGCGGGTCCTCAACAACATTGAACTTTTTGGCCACCATGAAAAGGATAATTGCAGCAGCCGTTCCCATGGCGCTTACCGTAATGACAGAATAAATAACTATATCACTCATTGCTATTGAACGTTACAATTTTTGCAATCTGAAAGAAAACTCCTTTTTAAGCTTATCGCTGAAAAAAGACAAACCGGCATAATAGGGGATAAGCGATAACAGCGCAGCGAGCCCTGCGAACCCTTCACTTAAACCCAGTGATGTTAAAAGGATCAGCATGAACATAACCACCAGAAAAGGCAATATATAACCAATTACAAGTGCCTTAAGGCCGAGGGACTGCTCAAGTATCACCCTTATCTCTTCACCTTCTGAATATGAATCGCCGTTTCTTCTGAGAACCTCAATTACCCTTTCACCCGTTTCGCCTATAGAGCATGAGCTTCTGACGCGGCAGCTTCCGCAGGCAGACTCAGGCAATACGCTGACCCTTACCAGCTTATCATTTACTTCGCTTATTATCCCCAAATGCTCAATAGTGCCGGATGAACCCATTTTAATGCTTGGTTTTTTTGGAAAATACAAAAATATTGATGTTTCCCTTCTAAAGATTGTTTTTTGTCATGTTTTGCCGGAGGGCAAATAATTTAGATTTAGTATTAATCTAAATTGAATGAATTAAGGCGACCTGGTTCAGGCAGAAAACCACGGGCCAATCTGCGGGTTATGAATTTTGGGTTTCAACCTATTCTGCTCCAGTCCTCTATCTCAGGATTGAGTTTTCTCAGTTGCCTGTACAGGATAACATTCCCGGGTTTCTCGAGCATCGGGTCATTATCAAGAATGCTGATGGCCTGTTGCCTGGCATATTCCAGTATCTGGCTGTCTTTGCCCAGGTGTGCGATCTTAAGGGCAAACGGGAATCCGCTTTGCATGGTTCCTTCCATATCTCCGGGACCGCGAAGCTTCATATCTGCCTCTGCAATTTCAAAACCGTCATTCGTGTCTGTCATCGTCTTAATTCTCTGCCTGGCCTCATTTGATAGTTTATGGGAGGTCATAAGTATGCAATACGACTGATCGGCTCCCCGTCCCACCCGTCCGCGGAGCTGGTGAAGCTGCGACAAACCGAACCTCTCTGCACTTTCAATAACCATAACGCTTGCATTGGGCACGTCAACACCAACTTCAATTACCGTAGTTGCGACCAGTATGTGTGCTCTTCCTGAAATAAACTGCTGCATCCCTGTCTCCTTGTTCTCGTGCTTCATTTGTCCGTGAACTATGGATACTATATATCCGGGGGGCGGAAATGCCCTGGTAATACTTTCGTAGCCATCTTCAAGGTCTTTGTAATCCATTTTCTCCGAACCTGAAATCAAAGGATAGACTATATAGATCTGCCTGCCAAGTTCAATTTGCTTTCTCAGAAATCCGAAAAGCCTCTCCCTGCGGTTGTCGTAGTAATGCGCTGTTACAACCGGCCTGCGTCCGGGAGGAAGCTCATCTATCACAGAAACTTCAAGATCTCCGTAAACAGTCATAGCCAGTGTCCTTGGAATAGGAGTTGCCGTCATTACCAGGATGTGCGGCGGGTGCTCACTTTTTTTCCACATTCTTGCCCTCTGGGCAACACCGAACCGGTGCTGCTCATCAATAATGGCGAGACCGAGTTGCCTGAACTGCACACTCTCTTCAATAAGAGCATGAGTACCAACAAGGATATTCAATTCTCCTGAAATGAGCTCTCCATGCAGAACAGTGCGCTCCTTTTTTCTTGTTGAGCCCGTCAGTAATCCCACTTTAACCGGGAGTTCTCGTAAAATCTCGGAAATTGTCCTGAAATGCTGTGCTGCCAGGATTTCGGTGGGAGCCATAAGGCATGCCTGGAAGCCATTGTCTACTGCAATCAGCATGCTCATAATTGCCACGAGGGTTTTTCCGCTTCCCACATCACCCTGCAGCAGGCGGTTCATCTGTTTCCCCGTACCTGTATCTTTCCTGATCTCCCTGATGACCCTTTTCTGGGCTTCGGTTAGTTCAAAAGGAAGATGATAATGGTAGAAGGTATTAAGCAGTTCTCCTACCCGTGTGAACACAAACCCTTTTACCTTTTCATTTCTGCCTGACTTTTGTCTCAGGATATTAAGCTGAAGGTAGAAGAGCTCTTCAAATTTAAGCCTGTATTCGGCTTTTTTGAGATTTTCAATACTCTGTGGGAAGTGGATATTCAATAACGCCTCATTTATCCCTTCCATCCGGAGTTTCCCTGTAAGCCAGCCGGGGAGTGTCTCGTCAATCTTTCCTGCCACCAGGGTCAGAAGTTTGTTCTGCAGCTTGCTTATCACCCGGGAAGTGACGAAGCTGTTTTTCATCTTCTCGCTTGTGTTGTAAAAGGCCTGAAGGGCTGAGCTTATCGTTTTTATTTGTGTTTCCGGATCCTCCATCTCAGGATGCACCAGGTTGACCTTATTGTTGAATAAGGTTGGTTTTCCATATACCAGAAACTTTTTCCCGGGCTTGACCAGATCACCTGTCCATCTCAATCCCCTGAACCAGACCAGTTCCAGCGTGCCTGTTCCATCGGCTATAATGGCTGTCAGCCTCTTGTTCCTTCCTGCTCCCGCAATGCCGACCCTTTTGATAATTCCTTCAAGCTGTATATAAGGAAGGTCTCCTGTGATTTGTGATATCTTGTAAAACCTGGTCCTGTCTACATGTTTATACGGAAAATAGTAAAGCAGATCGCCGAATGTACGTATACCAAGTTCTTTGTCGAGCAGGTCCGCTCTTTTGGGACCAACACCCGGTAAGAATTTTATTTCCTTGTCAAGTATATCGGCTGGCATTCAATATCACAGGTTTTTAGTCTGCTGCAATGGTGGCTGCCAAAAAAGCCCTGGCATGATTATGCTTTGCATTATTAGCGATAAATTTGCAGTGACCGGTTAATTCGTTTTAGAATGGGTAAAATTAAACTTTTAATTAAATATATTGTCTATAGATTCAGGAGAAGAGGGCGAAGGGGACACGGGATACATTCTCCATTCCTTTTCGGGTTTAACCGGGATGTGCTCAATAGCAGTATACAGTACCAGGAGTACCGGAAAATTGATGATTACAGGAAATCTCTGGGGATTGACAAAAGAAGTATAACCGTTACTGATCATGGGGCAGGTTCAGCAATTTTTTCGTCTGAGAGCAGAAGGGTGTGTGATATATTAAGGGTTTCTGCAAGTAGTGTAAAAACAGGCAGACTGTTGTTCAGGCTTGCAAAATACCTTAATCCGGAAAATACCATTGAGATGGGAACTTCCCTTGGTTTTGGCACTATGTGCCTTGCAACCGGTTCCCCGAAAGGGAAAATATACAGTCTTGAGGCCTGCGCTAACCAGCTTGAAGTAGCGGGGAGATACCTGGGAAGGGCAGGTGTTAATAATGTTGAACTGGTAAGGGGTGACTTCAGTGAGTCGCTGCCCCGGCTGATGAAAAAGATGCACCATATTGATCTTGCATATTTTGACGGCGATCACAGAAAGGAATCACTTCTCTGGCAATACAATGTTTGCCGGGATAAAGCAACAGATTCTTCGATCTTTGTTTTAGGCGACATACACTGGTCGCCAGGTATGGAGGAGGCATGGCGGATTATTAGCAGTGAACCAGAAGTGACCCTGTCGGTTGATCTGTTCTGGTGCGGACTCCTTTTTTTCAGAAAGGGCATGGCAAAGCAGCATCACATACTATTCAGTTAAGTTTAAGTCAAAAATAATGTTAAAGGATTTTTGTTTTACGGTTATTAAATATAAATTCGGTAATTTTTAGTTTAACCCTTAAAGGCAGTTTAATAAATAATTGATTAATGGAAAAGATGATCAGCATCAACAACCTGGTAAAGAACTACAAAATCGGAACAATTGTGGTACGGGCACTGCGCTCGGTATCCGTTGATATAAAAAAGAATGAGTATGTGGCGATAATGGGTCCGTCAGGTTCCGGTAAATCAACCCTGATGAACATAATCGGCTGCCTTGATACTCCAACCGACGGGTCTTATATTCTGAACGGCACCGATGTGAGCAAGCTTGAGGATAATCAGCTCGCAGAGATACGAAATAAGGAGATTGGTTTTGTTTTCCAGACTTTTAATCTTTTGCCCCGCTACAATGCATTTGAAAATGTAATGCTCCCAATGGTTTATGCGGGTAAATCCAAGGCAGAAAGAATTGCCCGTGCCGAGGAGGTTGTTGAAAGTGTAGGCCTGAGTGACCGGGCACTTCACAAACCAAATGAGCTTTCGGGCGGACAGAAGCAGCGTGTTGCCGTTGCCAGGGCACTGGTTAACAACCCGTCAATTATACTGGCCGATGAGCCTACCGGTAACCTCGACTCCAAGACTTCAGTCGATATAATGAACCTCTTTGACGATATCCATAAAAAGGGTAATACAATAATACTTGTTACCCACGAGGAGGATATCGCCAGGCATGCACACAGGATACTGAGACTTCGTGACGGCGAGATCGAATCGGATGAGATTAATGAAAACCCTGTAAAGATTGAAGCCCCGGTCCAGATCGACTCCTGATTTTTGAACATTATTGCGGTTTAGCCGTTTAGGGTGAAAAACTTGTTAATACCTTAGACAGATAAACTAATCAAAATGAAGATATATACAAAAACCGGTGATTCAGGCACAACTTCCCTGATTGGGGGGGGAAGAGTATCTAAAAATGATCCCCGCATTGAGGCTTATGGTACTGTTGATGAGCTTATTTCGTGGACCGGATTGATCAGGGATCAGAAAATTGATGCCAAATATACTGATCTGCTTGTTGATATCCAGGACAGGCTGATGACCTGCGCCTCTATTCTGGCAACAGATTGTGAAGATTGCCCCGTTAAGATCCCTGCCCTGTATGAAGAGGATATTATAAAGCTTGAAGAGGCAATTGATATGATGGAAGAAGATCTTGAGCCTCTTTCATCATTTATTCTTCCCGGCGGAAATCCTGTTGTATCATATGTTCATATTACCAGGAACGTGTGCAGACGGGCAGAGCGCAATGTATTGAAACTTTCTGAGAAATTTACCGTAAATAATCTGGTGGTTGGATATCTTAACAGATTATCGGACTATTTTTTTGTACTATCAAGGCGATTGGGCAAAGATTTAAACGCATTAGAAATTCCCTGGAACCCCAGGTTGTAAAATTCATTAAATTTTATAAATTTGCACCACTCAAAAAGATAGATTTTAATTCAAATAGGATTATGTACTGGACGCTTGAATTGGCTTCAAAACTGGAAGATGCTCCCTGGCCGGCAACAAAGGATGAATTGATCGATTATGCTATGAGATCGGGAGCACCCCTCGAGGTTATCGAAAATCTTCAGGAAATTGAAGATGAGGGTGAGATCTATGAAAGTATTGAGGATATATGGCCAGATTATCCCAGCAAGGATGACTTCTTCTTCAATGAAGATGAATATTGATCTATCTTTTAAATACGTCTTCCCATATTTTAGGTCTTAAATGATCCAGCCAGATAAAATTCTGGAGGAATCTCTCTTCACCGGTAAGATCTTCTAACGGGTAAAGGGTAGCTTCAGCATGACTCAACAGCCTTACCCTGTCAGGTTTGCTGTCTTTCATAAATATCGCCAGGCTGGCACCTACTGCTTTGTTTACCCCGATAATCTCATCATCATCAACAAGGTAATACAGGGTTTCTGCATTTCCGGTCACATTTACCCGGTAAAGTTCTTCATTTCTGAATATTCCCAGAATCTCCCTGCCTTTTATCTGGTTATAAAGTCCCTCATCTTCCTCGGAAACCACGAAGGCTGAATTGGTCATTACTATATTGTCTACTGCTCCATCTCTGGAATGTATCTCCATGAATTCGGCCGAAAGCTGGCTGTCATCCGACCATACCACAGGCTCTCCGAACATGTAAAAAATTGAATCTCTCATATTGAAATATACCGAGTCGCATTTTCCCTGCATCTCATTGCTGAAGAATTTCACCCCGTAATATGCAACCATTATCCTTACAGTATCTCCACCTTCATAAAGTTCCTCTGTGGCAAATATATTCAATGTGTCGGCCACATGTGTATCGACTGACAATGAGTCTGCTGTTTCGTCCGGTTGAAACTCATTTGTCTGAATACCGGAATCTGCCAGACCGGCTGTTAACGAATCACTTTCTTGTTGTTGTTCTCCGGGAGTCTTTTCCGGTATGACTTCCAGAGGTGTTATTTCAAGCCATGAACGCAGTGTGTCGGCATGCATGTACAGGGTGTCGTTATCTGACATCTGTATCAGCAGAGCCCTTTCTGTTACAAGCATATGTTCCGGTTCCCGGTTGAACCATGCATAGTTTCCCCTTATTATAATGTTTTCTACCGTATCTGTAACCTCCACATCCGTAAATGCCTCACCAAACCCCTGTCCGTTATCATAGTAGAGGCTGTCGGCCATAAGGTACTGGTTGTTATTTCTTACCCTGGCGTTTTCGTTGAACTGAGCTATATCTGAAATTGTGTTGTACCAGCCATTCTCGCAGTATATGTCGGTATCATCCCCAATTATGGTAGTCGGTCCCATAAAATACACAACTTCCGTAACCGTGTTGTATCTGAGGGTGTCGGAACGTATAATATAGTCAGGGTTGGTTACCACTACCTGGTCTTTGAAAAAGAACAGCTTTTCATTGGTATAATAGTATCCCTGCAGGCTCTCAAGCCTGTTATCGCCATTAATTACAACTCCATGGTTCGGATAGTATCCGACTTCATTCTCGAGGTCAAAATCCAGATGCCCGGTGGTAAGCGTAGTCTCATTGTCCATCAAAATCACATTCCTCCGGACTTCTGCAAATCTCCTGTTACCGTAATAAACCAGATGTTCTCCGTACAGACGGAGTGTATCACCCTGGTTGATACGAACATTGCCAAAGGCATGTACAATATTGTCGTTGGCGTACCTGTGCGCACTGTCACATTGCATCAGGACATCTTCGTGGCTAAGCATAACGTTTCCCAGGAAGCGTGAACCATCTGATCTCATTCCCGGGTACCTGTTCTCCCAACTGTCTGCATTCAGAATTCTGACCTCTGCAGGTTTACGATTGGTGGTTTGCGAAACTACATTGCCGGATATGATTGGAAGCAGGCATATAAGAGTTAATAACAGAGGATGTTTCATCTGCTCATACACATTAAGTTCAGCAGGGATTCCCTGTATATTATCTCTTCACCCACTCTTCAGCAGAAAATCCGCAACTTCTGTAGGCTTCGTCAATCCTGATGTATGTTCGTGCCCTTTTTTCTGCTATCCACTCTTCAAGTATCTCCTGCATTTTCATGTTCATCGTCATTTCTCTGATAGCGGCATAATCTTCATCCAGGTTGGCCCTGTGCGGTGGTGTCTGCGAATTAAGGTACAGCAGCTTGTAGTATGTCTTGTTCTGACTGTCACGCGATTCCAGGGGGCCCCTTATTTCTCCCACTTTCATATCCCTTACCGCCTCATAGTTGACAGGAGACAGCTGGTCCAGCTCAAATTTCGATCCTCCTGTATTCGGATTAATAATCAGTCCCCCGTTAAGCCTTGTATCCTTATCTTCCGTATGTATCATAGCAGCCATTCTAAAGGTTATTGTATCGGTACGAATTGCTGTCGCCAGACTGTCGAGAAAGGATCTGGCTTCGGCTTTTGCCTGGTCGGTGGCTTGCGGACTCATTAATATATGCCTGACATTGACTTCTTCACCCCTCCTGTCAATAAGTTGTACAATATGAAACCCGAATTCACTTTCGAATACAGGTGATACCCTTTCATCCCTTAGTGAAAAAGCTACTTTTGCAAACTCGGGTGTCAGGCTGGAACGGGACATGTAGCCCAGTTCCCCTCCTCTCCTGGCTGAGCCTGGATCCTGGGAGTATAGAACTGCCATTGTTGTAAAGCTCTCACCGTCAATAATCCTCTGGCGAATTTCATTAAGTCTTTGTCTTACCCTCAGGTTTTCGGCTTCGCTGAATTCGGGGTAACTGACAATCTTGCGCAGTTCAACCTGTGAGGGTATCATTGGGATCTCATCTTCGGACAGATTGTTGTAAAATCTTCTGACTTCGGCGGGTGTTACCCTTACGCTGCCAATAATCTCATCCTGCATATAGCTGGTTATGAGCTGTTCCCTCACTATATCGCGAAAATCCTCCTTAATCTCCAATATGCTCTTGCTGTAGTAATTTTCCAGGGCTTCCTCAGACCCTATCTGACTGATAAAAAACTGAAGTCTCCGGTTCAGTTCCATCTCGACCTCGGCATCGGTTACTTCAATAGAATCAACAATTGCCTGGTTAAGCAGCAGTTTTTGCACAAGGTGATTCTCCAGAAGTTCGCATCTTGAATTTTCTGTAGGGCTGTAACCCTGGGCCTGCATCTGGACCAGCTCATTCTCAATTTCAGATTGAAGTATTATACTGTTTCCAACCACGGCGACTATACGGTCAACTATCCTCTCCTGCGCATTTACTGTTATCGTAAGAGAAATCAAAAATATTGTGCCGGTAAGAATAGATAAGATTTTTTTTAACATTGCTATTGTAGTTGTTATTAAAAATATTGAAATGCGTTTTTGTCCAGTCCCTCATTTAAAACATTATTTTCCAGTTCATTTAAAAACTGAAATTTTCTCTTGTTTAGTATAATGCTTCTGATTTTATGACTTGCAACAGAGAGGGGCATCGGGCTTCTTGCAGGTATATACTCTTGTATGCCAATTAAATAATAGAATTCAGAATCTGTGGCTGCAATATGGTCCATATTGCCTGCATTTGCCCTGTTATATGATCCGGGAGGGAGTTCCCTTAAAACATCATCAAGATAAAGGTAATTATCAGAAAACCAGGCGTGTGTTATTGAGTGCCTCGTACTGTATTCTTCAAGATGTCTATAATCATTACCGCTTCTGAACCAGGCAAGCAAATTATTCCTGTCGGGTGCATCGAGCGATACTTTAATGAAAAACCCTCTGATTACGGGCCTTTCAAGTATGAAATTATTTGCATGGTCAAGGTAATACGCTTCAATCTCCCTGGCAGATACAATAGAGTCGAGTCTCTCGTTCAACAAGTATTGCTGATATTTATGAATTAAAAGTGAGGCTCTGAAATCGGCAATTTTCTTTTCCAGGTCTTGTTCCTCTGTTGGCAGGTTTCTCTCGGCCAGTCTGAGCAGCAGCTGATCGCGTATCCATTTGTCAATATAGTTTTTTGCCATTTTGATACTGTCTGTTACACTTATGTTAGCCGGGAATATTCCGACAAGGTCCTCTCTGTAAAGATAGTTATTGTAAACCTTTGCCAATGGCTCTTTATTGTTGCCCGGGAAGCTGCTGCATGAAATCAGGGCAGGTATAATCAGCAAAATGATTAAAAGCAGTTGCATGTGTTTATATTTTACAAAGATCATGCTCATGTGTGCTATAAGCAATCGGTATAGTTTTTTTATAATTAGTAAATGTCTGATAAAACGTCTTTATATACTGTTACATTATATTTACCGCGCAAATCTTCCACCCATTGTTCCTCCAGATAATCCTGGTAATCTGCAATAACTTGTTCCCGGGCCTCTTCAATTGATTTAGGCTGCGGTTCAACAACGTCATGAATTAAAATTATATTGTAGGTATTATCTCTCTCAATTATTTCAGAAACTCCCTCTGCCCAGTTAACTTGATCTGCAAGTTGATTGTCTCCCATTGCATATAAACCTTTTTCGTAGGTTATCACATCGTCGCCGGCACCACGGTTGAGCCTGTCAATTACCCAGTTTTCATCCCTGCTGCTGAACCTTATGCTTCTTCCGGCCCTTCTTGCAGCTCTTCTTGCAATCCGGGCATCATCAGTTGTGAAAATACTTGCAGAGATTCTTGTTCCCCACATATAATTATGATTATTTATCTCATGAAACAGTTCCAGGCCTGTGCTGTCGGTAATTGCCCTGGACCATACTTCACGATCAGTAATCTCAAATAGCAGCATTCCGTCTTTATATTCATTCATCAGGTACCTAAATTCCGGATATTTGTTTTCAAGGTTTTGATCTTCGTATTTTATAAGCCATTGACTCACGAAATCCCTGTAAAGAGAATAGATATACTCCTCCATGGGCCATGGATTTCTCCGGTAGGCACTTTCTGAAATGAATTCAGCAAAAGCCCTCTGTGTTACATTAGCTCCGCTAACACTGAAAATTACCTGATTCATTGGCAGGGTTGACGGGGGAGACCAGTTTCCGCTGAAAATTGTGTCACCAACCATATGGTAGAATAATTCCAGGGCCGGCAGATTCTCATTATAATTCCATTCCCTCATAAGCCTGTTTACCAGGGCTTCTCTTACAAGTGCAGATCTTTCATCCCTTGAATTCCTTATCATATCGACAAGGTTCTGCCTGATTTCATCAAGTGGAGGGATTTCTCTATGATCAATAAGTTTAATTATATGCCACCCGAATGACGTCCTGACCGGTTCTGAAATATCACCCGGATTTTCAATTGCAAAGGCTGCCTCCTCAAATTCAGGCACCAGCCTGCCAGCACCAAACCAGGGCAGCATGCCGCCCTGAGGAGCAGTATTATTATCAGTTGAGTGTTCCTTAGCCATCATTTCAAAACTGTAGCCGGCTTTCAGGTCATTATAGACCTTCATAACCTTCTCTGCCGCCGTCTCTTCATCGTAACGGTTAAACCCGATCATTATGTGGGCAGTTTTGATTTCTCCTCTTGACGGTGTCCGGTCGTTGAGCCTTATAATATGGTATCCGAAACGTGTTCTGACCGGCATACTCAATTCACCCGGTTCAGCATTGTATACCTTGTTTTCGAATGGATATGCCATCTGAAAAACCGTGAAATACCCAAGATTGCCGGAGTTAACCTTGGCAGAAGGATCATCGGAAGTGGCATTGGCCACTACTTCAAAATTTTCACCCTTGAGGATGCTCTCCCTGATCTGCATTGCCTTCTCCCAGGCCTGAAGTGAATCTTCTGGGCTAAATCCCGGTGCCAGCCTGACCAGTATGTGACTGGCATTAACATCATACAACAACCTGCTGTAGGCTTCATTCACAAGCTGTTCCTCTTTTTCCTTATCGGTGAGATATGGAATCACAAGCTGTTTCCTGTAACGGGCAAGCTCCTCTTCGAAAAGAATGTTTTGATGGATACCCTCATCTTTAGCATGGGCTACTTTAAGATGGAAATCTATAAACAGATCCAGATACTGATCAACAGGCATCTCTGAGTAAAGATTGTCTTTTTTCCACAACCTGAGAAATTCGGTTTTTGAAATTTCCCGGTCATTTATAACCATAAGTACAGTCTCATCTTCTGCCGTTGAGTCAAATCCTGATAAAAGGATTATCAAAAACAACCCTGATACAACACTGACAATTTTTCTACGTGCTACTCCTGCATTTTGCAACAATAATCTGTCCATCAGACAATATTTTTAGTTAATCTGACAACTATCCCTTCCGGTAATAGTATTCTTAAACCTTATTACCTGCTGTAGTTTGGTGCTTCACGCGTAATTGTTACACCATGGGGGTGACTCTCATTAAGTCCCGAATTTGTTATCCGGACAAACATGGCCTCCTTTAGACTGTTTATATCCGAAGCGCCGCAATAACCCATGCCTGCTCTAAGTCCTCCTATCAATTGATAAATCACCTCTGAAAGGATACCTTTATAGGGGATGCGCGCAGATATGCCTTCCGGAACCAGTTTGCTTATATCATCCTCGACCTCCTGGAAATACCTGTCCTTTGATCCCTGCTGCATAGCTTCAATTGACCCCATTCCTCTGTATGACTTGAACTTACGGCCATTATATATTATTGTTTCTCCGGGTGATTCTTCAACACCTGCCAGCAATGATCCTGCCATTATTGAATCGGCTCCGGCTGCTATAGCCTTTACTATATCGCCCGAGTATCTTATACCGCCGTCTGCTATTACCGGTATACCCGAACCTTTCAGTGCAGAGGCTACTTCATAGACTGCAGTTAACTGCGGTATGCCAACACCGGCAATCACCCTTGTTGTACAGATGGATCCCGGTCCAATGCCTACTTTTACGCCATCTGCACCACAATCTGCCAGTGCTTTTGCAGCTTCCGCTGTGCCGATGTTTCCGACAACTATGTCCACCTGTCCCGTTCTTCTTTTGGCTTCCTCAAGCAATTTGAAAACACCGCCTGTATGCCCGTGAGCAGTATCAATTACCAGGGCATCAACACCTGCCTCCAGAAGAGCGTCTATCCTTTTCAATGTATCTCTGGCAACTCCTATACCTGCGGCCACCCTTAGACGGCCCTTTTCATCCTTGCATGCCCAGGGATTATCCTTGACCTTCGTGATATCCTTATATGTAAGCAGGCCTATAAGCTTATTATCCTTGTCAATTACAGGTAATTTTTCAATCTTGTACTGCTGCAGAAGATCTGTTGCCTTTTCAAGGTTTGTCTGGGTTGTAGTGACGATTTTGTCACTTGTCATCACTTCGCTGATGGGACGGCTCATATTATTCTGGAACCTCAGATCCCTGTTTGTTACAATCCCGATAAGTGTTCCATTGTTCTCAATAACAGGTATGCCTCCAATCTTGTATTCCTTCATCAGCTTAAGGGCATCTCCCACCGTATTGGTCTTCTCTATGGTTACCGGGTCATAAATCATGCCACTTTCAGCCCTTTTAACCTCTTTGACCTGCCTGGATTGCTCTTTTATGCTCATGTTCTTATGGATCACCCCTATGCCTCCCTGCCGGGCTATTGCTATAGCCATAGCTGCCTCTGTCACGGTATCCATGGCCGCCGAAACGATAGGTGAATTAATTACAATGTTTCGCGAGAAGCGGGAAGATATATTCACATCCTTGGGAAGTACCTCTGAATATGCCGGAATCAGCAGAACATCATCAAAGGTCAAGCCCTCACCCTTAATCTTTTCGAAAGCAAATGACATTTTGATAAAATTTGGTTATATTTAAATTGCGCTAAGTTACGAAAAATAAGTAGATGCAAATTAATTTTTTGTTTTTTTGCCAGTAGCTAACTGGTGGTTTTAGCACCGGTACATTAAGTAATCCGGGAAATAAATTGAACAGGTACAGCCAAATACTCAACCGATACTGGGGATTCTCCGCCTTCAAGCCAATGCAGGAGGAGATAATCAATTCGGTTGTAAACGGACGGGACACACTGGCACTAATGCCTACAGGCGGTGGTAAATCGGTTACTTTCCAGGTTCCGTCAATGGCTTCGGAGGGTATTTGTGTTGTTGTTACCCCTTTAATTGCACTGATGAAAGATCAGGTTGAGAACCTGCTTAAACGTGGTATCAAGGCACAGGCCATTTACTCAGGCATGTCCCGGTCGGAGATTGATATAGCCCTTGACAATTGTGTTTACGGAGGGTATAAGTTCATATATGTCTCACCGGAGAGACTCGCGACAGATATTTTCAGGGAGAGGGTGAAAAAGATGCATGTTAACCTTATAGCTGTTGATGAGGCGCATTGTATCTCACAGTGGGGTTATGACTTCAGGCCTTCATACAGGCGCATTGCTGAGTTGAGGGAACTGATACCGGAAGTTCCTGTTCTGGCACTTACAGCTACTGCTACTAATGAAGTTGCTAAGGATATAATGGAACAACTCAGGTTTTCAGCTCACAATCTGATCCGTACCAGCTTTGAAAGGAAAAACCTTCATTACCTTGTTGATGTTACAGAAGATAAGCACCGGAAGCTGCTGGAATTAATCCGTAATATTCCCGGCAGCGGTATCATATATGCGCGAAACAGGAGGAAAACATCTGAAATTGCGAAATTCCTTTCCAACAACAGGATCCGGGCTGACTACTATCATGCGGGATTAGGATCGGAGCTGCGTACATTGAAGCAGAATGAATGGATGGCTGGCAAAAACCGCATCATTGTATCAACCAATGCGTTTGGAATGGGTATAGACAAGGCTGATGTAAGGTTTGTGATCCATTTTGATATGCCGGACTCTCTTGAAGCCTACTTCCAGGAGGCCGGAAGGGCCGGACGAGACGGGAAGATAGCTTTTGCTGTTTTGCTGTATAATGAATCGGACAAAACAAATGCAGATAAACGTGTAGTTGTAAGGTTCCCGGAGCTGGATGTTGTAAGACAGGTCTACCAGGCACTTGGCAGCTACTTTCAGATACCATACGGTGGAGGAAAAGGAGCGGTACTCGATTTTAACATAATGGATTTTGCAGCCAGGTACAAACTCAATGTGATGAGTTGTTATTATTCCATAAAAGCTCTTGAAGCCGAGGGATATCTGGAATTGACAGATGAAATAAACAGTCCCTCGAAAATACACTTTACAGTTAGCAGGGATGACCTTTACAGGTTTCAGGTAGCCAATGCTGCTTTTGACAGCTTTATAAAGTTATTGCTCCGAACCTATTCGGGTGTCTTTTCAGGTTATGCCGGGATCGATGAAGAGTTCCTTGCCAGAAAAACATCATCCAGCCGGGATATAGTATACCAGTATCTTGTCAGGCTTGATAAGCTTAATATCATTGATTACATTCCGCGAAGAAAATCCCCGCTCATTATTTTTAATACCGAAAGACTGGATGAAAGATCGCTTTTTTTGTCATCTTCTTCATATACAGATCGCAAGGAGAGGTATATTTCCAAGTTGCAGTCGGTTTACAACTATGCTTCCTCTGCCGGAAGGTGCAGGAGTATAATACTTCTGGATTACTTCGGGGAGAGGGATGCAGACAGATGCGGTAATTGTGATGTTTGTACAGAAAAGAATGAGCTTGACATTAGCAGGTATGAGTTTGAACTTATAACCGAACAGGTAAGGGAGATTATTAGACACGGCAATTTAATGCCTGACGAACTTGTTGATATTCTTCAGTATCCTTCTGACAAATCGATCACCGTTATCAGATGGTTACTGGATAACGGACGGATCAGGCAGGAACCGGATGGCATAATAAAATGGAACGACTGACATTCCTGCATTTTTTTGTATTTTTGCCGGCGATCGTTTAATTACTCGAATCTATGGAAAATCAGAACGATTCAGTTGTGTATTCGGGTGCAGTAATAGAGTTCGTTGCTGTTGCCAGAGAAGTATGCAGCTTTATGGAGCAGGTGGACGGGTTTGAAAAACCTGTTTTTATTGATAAAACCAGGAAGATATTGCCCCTGTTGTATTACAAATCTGTTATGCTGCCCGCCACCGAGGCTGTTTATGAGGATGGACCTGAAAAATTCGTTTCTGAGCAGGAGTGGCAGGTTATTCATGACTCTGTTTTAGGCAAGTTGGGAAGACATAATGATTATCCCGAGGTTATGGATCCGGTTATGAGGGATACCGATGACAGTGTGGGGGGAAGCATTGCAGAGAACCTGGCAGACATATACCAGGATCTCAAGGATTTTGTCATGGTATACCGTATGGGTACAGTTGAACTTATGAATGATGCCTTATGGGAATGCATGCAGCATTTTGATCAGGATTGGGGACAAAAACTGCTGAACTGCCTCCGGGCACTTCATAATCTTCTTCATGGCCAGGAAGATTTGTCGGACGATGATAATGAAGACAGCCCGGAAAATGGCACAACAGAAAATACAAACGACTGGATTTTTTCGAAGCGCCAGCGGCTGTGGAATGAAGGGGAAGATAACCTGTCCGGTCCGGATAACACTGAAACATGAATACTTATATGGAGAAGTCTTTGAATAACAAATTTGTTGCTGCAATCAGTACTGAGGAGATAAAAGAGCTGCCATTGTCTGCCTTTCCCGGAGATATTATTGTGGTCGATGATCCGGAAGCGGTGCCCGAAGCGGTCGGTATGCTCAAAGAATTTGATATACTGGGTTTTGACACCGAGACAAAACCGGCATTCAAAAAAGGTGTGATCAATGGTGTTGCCCTGTTACAGCTTTCCGCGTCCGACCGGGCATTTATATTCCGCCTGAATATGACAGGATTGCCTGCTCCCCTGGTTAAATTACTTTCAAACCCTGATCTGGTAAAAGTTGGGGCCGCAATAAGGGATGATATAAAATCCCTCCAGAAAATGGCGCGATTCAGGCCTGCAGGTTTTGTTGAGCTGCAGGATATGGTCAAAGAGTATAACATAACTGATAGCGGGCTCCGGAAAATTGCAGGAATTGTACTTGGTATCCAGATTTCGAAGGCACAGCAGGTATCAAACTGGGAGAAACAGGTGCTTTCCGATGCTCAGCTTATATATGCGGCCACCGATGCCTGGGTCTGCCATGAAATTTACAGGAAGCTGCTCAACTCTACAAATAACAGTTAGTACCCGATGCAAAAAATAATTCTTAAACCAGGCAAGGAGCAATCTATTTACAGGTTTCACCCATGGATCTTTTCCGGTGCAATTAAAACTATAACTGGCAATCCCAGGGAAGGCGACCCGGTAGAAATATTTTCATCTGCGGATGAATGTCTTGGTACTGGCCATTTTCAGCAGGGGTCTATAACAGTCCGGATGCTTTCATTTAAACCGGCAAAGCTTGACAGCACCTTTTGGAAAGGAAAGATCATAAACGCACTGGAGTTGAGAAAGGTTTGCAACCTGGCGGGGAGTGGCCATACTGATGCTTACCGTCTTGTTAATGCTGAAGGTGACGGAATGCCAGGCATGATAATTGATTTTTACAATGGTACTGCCGTCATGCAGGCTCATGCTCCCGGTATGTACATGATAAGAAATCAACTGGCGGAGGTTTTAAAGGATGTTCTAAAGGAGGATCTCACATCTGTTTATTACAGGAGTGCACCCGGAGCTGCCGGCCGAAACGGGCGGCAGGAAAACGGGTATCTTACCGGAGGGGAGTCGCGTACCATAATAACCGAGTATGGCCATAAATTCTCTGTCGACTTGGAAGGGGGGCAAAAAACTGGTTTCTTCATAGATCAGCGTGAAAACCGCAAACTCCTAATGGATTATTCTCAGGGCAAAAAGGTTCTGAACATGTTCGGATACACCGGTGGTTTCTCTGTATATGCCTTAAGCGGAGGTGCATCACTGGTTGACACTGTAGACAGCTCTGCAAAGGCTGTTGAGAAGGCACATGAAAATGTGGAACTTAACTTTCCCTCTGATAAGCATCATAAGGCCTATTGCGCTGACGTATTCGATTTCTTCCGTGAGCAGGGCAACGTATATGATATTGTTATACTGGATCCCCCCGCATTTGCCAAGGGCATGAAAGCCAGGAATAATGCCCTTCAGGCTTACCGGCGGCTCAATACAAAAGCTTTGGAAAAGATCTCACCGGGAGGACTGCTTTTTACCTTCTCGTGTTCCCAGGTTGTCTCAAAGGAGCAGTTCAGGCAGGCTGTCTATTCCGCCGCTCTCCAGTCAGAAAGGGAGATCAGGGTCCTGCACCAGCTTTCACAACCTGCCGATCACCCGGTAAGCATTTACCATCCCGAGGGCGAATACCTGAAAGGGCTGGTATTGCAGGTTCTTTAACCCTCATAGACGTACTTTACCTGGTGAAGACCCATTCATTGTCGCTGCTCTGGTTATCGTCATAACTGTACCCTTCCATGCTGAAATGCTTTATATCCTCTGCTTTCCTGAGCCTGTTCTGAATAATAAAACGGCCCATCATTCCTCTTGCCTTTTTTGCAAGGATCCCGATCACTTTGTATTTATCGTTGCGGTACTCCTTGAATACGGGGGTCACCACCTTCCCCCGGAGTTTCTCTGTATCAATTACCCTGAAGTATTCCTGGCTTGCCAGGTTCATCAGTACTTTTTCCCTGTGTTTTTCAAGATCATTGTTAATGGCTTCTGTTATGGTACCGGTCCAGAATTGGTATAAGGACTTCCCCCCTGAGGTGATCAATTTTGCACCCATTTCCAGCCTGTAGGGTTGTATAAGATCAAGAGGCCTTAACATTCCATAAAGGCCTGAAAGAATGCGCAGGTGATCCTGGGCAAAATCCATGTCGTCACCTGAGAAATTTTCGGGTTTCATGCTGCGGTAAACGTCTCCATTGAAACTCAGGAGTGCCTGGCCTGCATTTTCTGTGTCAAATGGGGTCTTCCACTGTGAATATCGCTCAAAAGTAAGGTTGGCAATATCATCACTCACATTCATCAGAACCGCCAGATCGGTGGGTGAGAACTGCCGCAGCTCCTCTATCAGTTGTGTCGATTTGTCAAGAAAGCCGGGAGTTGTATTTTTTCTGATCTTTCCGTTTGTTTTTATATCCAGTCTTTTTGCGGGTGAGATAATTATGATCATTTCAAATGTTATTATTTATTTAAAATAAATTGAGATAAGCTTTTACAAGTTTGCCATAAAGTGCCGGATGACTGTTTCCGGTTTAAGGTTAACTGTTTGCGGCGGGAATCGCTTGTTTTTAGAATAATTATTAATTTTTTCCCCTTTTTTCAGAATGGCAAAAAGAAAAGTGAGTAACTGTATTCCCGCGGATATGTTCTGTACCTTTCCCTTGCGGTTACCGGCGTTCCGCCCACCCCGGCAACCATGTGGTCGATTTTCAGAACAGGTGTTCCGGACCTCTCAAGCTGGTATGGATACCATGCATTTTGCAGATTAGTGTATGGGTTGACAGCCACATTCAAAAGGTGGTCTCCCCAGAAAGCAAGTCCCCGTCCCCACACATCGGAAATTTCAAATGTGCGGATGTATGACCCTGTAGGATTGAAATCAAGAGGTATATTCCTGTACAGGCTGTATCCGTAACCCTGCATCTGCCAGGTTCCGGGAACGGTTATCTCATCCCAGCCGGTATAATCGAAACCCTGCTCATAGAATCCTGCCGGGGCATAAAGAGGACTCCTGGCCCAGCAGAATTTCCATTTTCCGTCAAGCGAACGGTACCATGGAGATCTGTTCCATTCCCCGCGAAGGTCATTGTGATCCCTGTCCTGCGAAAAAGCGGCCAGGGAAATAAAAAGAATCGCACCGGCCAGAACACCCCGGTTCATGATGGCATCTAACATGTTTGACAAAGGAAGGTGCATTTTAGCTGGTTTATAAGTGTTTAGTTTACAATAATAAATTAATTTTTGGAACTATCATCTCTTTTTTTCATAAATTGCATCTTTTTGACGGGATGAACTGATGCCTTTCTGCCGGAGAAGGAATTACACAGAGTCATAAAGGTTAATAAAATGAAAATATTTCTCAGGATCCTTAAGGTCGGGGGACTAATACTGCTTGCATTGATAATTGTTGTCAGCGGATTGGTTATCAGCGGACTTTTTTACCGCAAGCATGATCTGCGGCTTGACAGGGAAGCTTTTCCATGGGTGCGGACAGAGGCTGATATCAATCGGCTGGCGGTGGAACTCGTTGGTCAGATGACCCTTGATGAAAGGCTCCGTCAGCTTACCGGTGAAAGCCTTTTTATAACCTACCGGCGTTTTATTGGCTCATTTTTTTTAAAAGACCAGTTTCCTCATATCTTCAGCGGCCGGAACAGCAGGCTCAATATTCCGCCGTTTGTCCTCTCCGACGGTCCCCGCGGCGCGGTTGTAGGAAAGGGCAATACCAGCTTTCCTGTTGCCATGGCAAGGGGTGCCACCTGGGACACAGATCTTGAAAGACGGGTAGGTGAGGCGATGGCCATGGAACTGCGGGCCAATAATACCAATTACCTTGCTGCGCCTTGCATAAATCTGTTACGCCACCCTGCCTGGGGAAGGGCACAGGAGACCTATGGTGAAGATCCCTGGCTGCTTGGCGAGATGGGACTCTCGCTTGTTGAAGGAGTTCAGAAGCATAACGTTATGGCCTGCGCCAAACATTTTGCGGTGAACAGCATTGAGAATTCCCGTTTCTACCTTGATGTGGATATGGACGAAAGAACACTCCGGGAGGTCTACCTGCCGCATTTCAGGAAAGTGGTGCAGGAGGGTAATATTGCATCTGTCATGAGTGCCTACAATAAATTCAGAGGCGAGTACTGCGGCCACAGCCACTATCTGCTTACTCATATTCTTCGTGATGAATGGGGCTTTGAAGGTTTTGTGTCGAGCGACTGGATATGGGGTTTACGTGACGGAGTAAAGGGAATTAATGCTGGTATGGATGTTGAAATGCCGGCACGACGGTATTACTCCAGGAGGAGGATTGCTTCAGCACTGGAGAGCGGAGAAGTTTCAATGGAGCAGATAGATGACATGGTGCTCAGGGTGTTGCGCACCAAACTGCTATATGCCTTCAGGGAAGATCCCTTGATTTACGGGAGCAACCTGAAGGCTGATGAGAGAAATGTTGATCTTGCCAGGGAAGTGGCCGAAAAAAGCATGGTGCTGATAAAAAATGAGAGTGTCCTTCCCTTTGATATCCGGAATATTCGTAAAGTAGCTATAATAGGCAGGCTGGCTGATGTTGAGAATACCGGCGACCGTGGCAGCAGCCATGTACGCACACCATACATTGTTACTCCATGGAAGGGGATTAATGATTACCTTTCGGAGCATGGCGGCGAAGCGGTTTTATATACAGGCGATGATACAGCAGAAGCACTGCGTATAGCTGAGGAAGCCGATGCTGTGGTAATTATTGCAGGTTTTACCCATGAAGATGAAGGAGAGTACATTGTTGCTGATCCTGAAAAACAGAGAGAGGCCGGGGGACCGGTTGATGGTGGTTTCAGTTCATCGGGCGACAGGCATGATCTGAGGCTTAAAAAAGAGGATGAGGAGATGATCCGGGCCCTTTCTGGTGTGAACCCTGCCACGGTGGTGACTTATGTTGGTGGCAGTGCAATAACCATGGAGGAGTGGCGGCAGGATATACCCGCCATACTGTTTGCCTGGTACCCGGGAATGGAAGGCGGCAATGCGCTTGCCGGCATTCTTTTTGGCGAAGTGAATCCGGGAGGCAAACTGCCCTTTACAATACCTGAAGATGAAAATGATCTTCCATGGTTTGATCCATGGGCTGATACCGTTACCTACGGGTATTATCATGGTTATACCCTTTTTGATAAAAAGGGTTACAATGCTGCCTGGCGGTTTGGTCACGGCCTCAGTTATACAACCTTTCGTTACGATAATATGGTTGTTCACAATCCGCTTATTGGTCCCCTTGACACCCTGTATGTAAGCGTTGATGTTACAAACACGGGGGAAAGGACCGGTGATGAGGTGGTGCAGCTCTATATCGGGTTTTTAAATTCTCAGGCCGACAGGCCTGTGAAACTTTTAAGGGGCTTTTCGCGGATTGAATTGTTGCCGGGGGAGACACGGAGAACCAGCTTCACAGTGCCTGCCAAAGACATTGCAATGTATGATCCCGTCGAAGGTGAGTGGGTAACAGAAAACATGGTTTATGAGATTTATGCCGGTCCCTCGTCAGCCGGTGAAGATCTATTGGTTTCAGCCTTTGAAATGAAGAAAATTAAGAATTACAGACAACAGGAATAACTGATACTGAAACATCATTAATTTTTATACCATTATGAAGATAGCAGTTATAGGAACTTATCCGCCAAAAAAATGCGGGATAGGCACTTTTACCAGGAACCTGGTCAGGGCGATTCTTGCTAATACAGGCGAAAAGGAGGCTTCTGAAAAGATGATGATCCTGGCATTGAATGAAGACAACAGTGATTATGATTATCCGCCTGAAGTCAAATTCAGGATAAGGCAGAACCGGCAGAGGGATTATGCCGATGCTGCAAGGCAGATCAATTTCAGTGACTCCGACCTGTGCATTCTGGAACACGAATTCGGCATTTTCGGAGGTGATGACGGGGTATATATATTGCCGCTTCTTCACAAGCTTGAAGTTCCCCTTATCGTAACTTTCCATACCGTCATCAGGGAGCCTTCATACACACAACGCTCAATAGTTGAGGAGATTGGAAAGAAAGCCGCGCGTATTGTCGTGATGAGTGAACGTGCCATTGAATTTCTGACGCAGATCTACAATATACCTTCTGAGAAGATTGTTCTGATCGAACATGGGGTGCCTGAGCATGAGAAAATTTCGCGGAAGAATGCAAAGGAGAGTTTTGGTTTTGATAACAGAAGGGTGTTGCTCACCTTCGGATTGCTCAGCCGTAACAAAGGTATTGAAATAGTGCTTAATGCCCTGCCCGGTTTGACTGAAAAGCATAACGACCTTCTCTATGTTATCCTGGGTGCAACCCATCCATCGGTTGTAAAGCATACCGGAGAAGAGTACAGAAATTACCTCAGGAGGATAGTCAAAACCAAAGGGCTTGATAACCATGTCTATTTCAATAATGAATTTGTATCTGAGGAAAAGCTTTTTGAATATCTTGCGGCGACCGATATCTATATAACCCCTTACCTTAGCGAGGCACAGATAACCAGCGGCACCCTGGCCTATGCTGTGGGTTCTGGCTGTGCGGTTGTATCCACTCCCTACTGGCATGCACAGGAGCTTCTGGCAAACGGCAGGGGTCGATTATTTGATTTCAGGGACAGCGATCAGCTGGCCGGCATTCTTGATGAGCTGCTTTCCGATGATGAGAAGCTTATGAAACTCAGGGGAAGGGCAAGAGAATATGGAAAAAAGATCAGCTGGCCCAAAATAGGGCGCCAATACCTCGACCTGGCAAAATATGTGCTGGACCACTGGAATAAGGAGCCTGAAACTGTAAAACAGACAATCGACCTTGCACTGATGCCTTCCTATGACCTTACTCACGTTAAGAGACTGACAGATGATACCGGCATTGTGCAGCATGCAAAATACGGGGTTCCGAACCTTAAGGAGGGGTATTGTGTTGATGACAATTCCAGGGCGCTGCTTATGTCTCTGCTTGCCTGGAGGCAAAACAAGGACAAAGATTCACTCGATCTGATGCCCGTCTATCTGAGCTTTATCCATTATATGCAAAGGGGAAATGGTAATTTCAGGAATTTTCTCAGTTTTAGCCGCCAGTTTCTTGATGAGTACGGGTCGGAGGATTCTTTCGGGAGGACCATCTGGGCATTGGGTTACCTAATCCGGTGGGCGCCGAATGATGCATTCAAGCAGACCGGAAGGGAAATATTTTTCAATTCCGTGCCATATTTCAGAAATCTTGAATCGATAAGGGGAATTGCAAATACTGTTATAGGCATCAGCTATTACCTTAAGGATTCGCCGGGTGATGAGGCAGTATCCGGGCATTTGAAGGAGTTGCTGCAGAAGCTGACCGATTCATATAAAAAAAACCGGTCCATGGATTGGAAATGGTTTGAGGATAAGCTTACTTACGATAATGCCATACTGCCCCTGGCACTGTTTTCAGCTTTTGAAATAACGGGGGATAAAGAACTTCTTTCCATGGCAGCTGAGTCGACTGAATTTCTTGAGTCGGCAACCTTCAGCAAGGGATATCTGATGCCCGTGGGTAACAGAAGCTGGTATACAAAAGGGGGAGGGATACCTGAATTTGACCAGCAGTCGATCGATGTAATGGCGATGATACTAATGTATTACAGGGCTTTTAGTGTAACAGCCGACAGGTTGTACCTGGACCGGATGTTTAATGCATACCTGTGGTTCCTGGGAGAGAATTCACTAAGACTCCCCTTGTACGATCATGAGACAAAAGGAAGTTGTGACGGACTAGAGAGTCACGGCGTTAACAGAAACCAGGGAGCAGAAAGCACTCTTGCCTACTGGATATCTCACCTGACAGTACTTGCTGCGCAGGAGAAGGAACTGCTGGTAACTAAAATCAGTTAAAAATTCAGCCAGTCAGCATAATTTTTTACAGGGGATTATAACGGGCACTGCAACGCATTCACATATCGGGTGAAGAACAATCCTGTCGAACCGGAACATGTTGAGCCTGGAAGAATCTTGCTTTACAGGTTATAACCTTTTGTAATGCCTGGTTTCGCCGTAATGAAATTCATGATCGCGCGGAGGGGGTTTAATTAAACTTTCAATTATATAGGTTGCCACTGACAGCAGAATGCTGAAAAATATTGCCTTTCCAAATGACTCAACCTCAAAGCCCCTTATCCAGTTGCTTGCTATCCAGATCATAAGACCGTTGATAACCAGCAGGAACAAACCGAAAGTAAATATTGTTATTGGAATTGTAAGTACTATCAGAACAGGTTTTATAATCAGGTTGAGGATGGTCAGAACCAGCGTAACCCAGAGGGCCGATGTGAATGAGATTACTTCAACACCAGGGATCAGCCAGGCAATTCCCATTACTGAGAGGGCAATTAATATGAACTTTGTAATGCTTCTCATAGGATCATAATTTATGGTAATCCAAATTTAGACCAAATTTTTTTTAATTCAAAGAATCAATTACCGGAGTGTTTGCCTGCAGATACAATCCGGTTCCTGAACCGGCATATTCATAAATCACCTGTCGCCGGGGGAACACTGTTTAAATGAACAGTGCGACGGCCAGTGTAAATATTTGGCAAAAAAACTGAATAATAGAATATTATTGTAAATAAAGAAGTACCTTTGATAAACTTTTTATGACCTGAGAAAGAGAGTTTGGTAGTTGGCATATGCCTTAATCAAAAATGCAACCTGCAAAAATTCATTTCCTGCTATACGGAAGATTCCGGACTACCTGCAGAATCAGGACTGTAAAATGTATGTTGTAATTCAGTAATTAATTTATTTAAAAACAAATTTGTTAAGGTATGAAGATTTATGTAGGTAACCTCAATTACAGAACCACTGAGGACGAGATTAACCAGCTTTTTTCGGATTTTGGAGAAGTTAAATCCGTACAGATTATCAGCGACAAAATGAGTGGACGCTCAAAAGGGTTCGCATTTGTCGAAATGGAGGATGATACAGAGGCCAAAGAGGCCATTGAGGCTTTGAATGAGACTGAATTTGCTCAGAGGAACCTGGTGGTAAATGAAGCCCGACCAATGAATCCTGACGGCCCCAGAGGCGACAGGAGAGGTGGTCGCCAACAGGATAGCAGAAGGCGCTACTAGTTTGTTCTACCATCACGTTATTATTGTTCAGCACAGCAGCCGGAGAAAGGATTCTCCGGCTGTTTGCAATATATTGAGCGGTGACAGAAACAGAAAGACTAAATTGGGATTATTGAATCCCTTTTTCAAAAAAATGATCTAACTTTGGTGTCCGACCAACAAATTTTCTGATTTTATATGGCAAGGTATCACGTTGAAAAAATTTCAGCTCTGATGGGTCTGCCGGTCCGGCAGGTTGAGAATACCCTTAAACTGCTTGAAGAGGGTGCTACGATCCCGTTTATAAGCCGCTACCGGAAAGAAATGACTGGAAGCCTTGATGAGGTTAGCATTGCGGATATCAGTGGACATAATAAACGACTGGAAGATCTGGACAAAAGGAGGGAAGCTATACTGAAGTCGGTCGAAGAACAGGAAAAGCTCACTCCCGGACTGAAACAGGTTATAGATGCTGCTGAAAGCCTTACAGAACTTGAGGATATATATCTTCCGTATAAACCAAAAAGAAAAACCCGGGCTTCCATCGCAAGAGAGAAGGGTCTGGAGCAGCTTGCCAGGCTGATAATGCATCAGAAAGAACTTGATATCGAATCGAAGGCGCATGATTTTATTAGTGATGATGTGTCGGGTGTGGAGGATGCATTGCAGGGAGCAAGGGACATAATTGCCGAATGGATAAATGAGGATAAGACAGCAAGAGACAGGATACGTTCACTTTTTGAAAGAGAGGCTTACATTTATTCAAGGGTTGTCAAAAAGAAAGAAGAAGAGGGGGTAAAATACAGAGACTATTTTGATTTTGAAGAGAGATTAAGCCGTTGTCCTTCGCACAGGATCCTGGCAATGAGAAGAGGAGAGGAAGAGGGCGTGTTAAGGTTATCTGTCGAACCTTCTCAGGAGAAAGCTCAGGAAATTCTCTGCAGGTTATTTGTGAAGGGTGCCGGCAGTTGTTCACTGCAGGTTGATATGGCTGTGTCAGACAGCTACAGGCGATTACTGGCACCATCAATGGAGACGGAGTTCCGTGCTCTTTCAAAGGAGAAAGCAGATATGGAGGCTATATCGGTTTTTGCCGGGAATCTCAAGCAGTTGCTATTGGCCCCGCCACTGGGACAAAAACGGATACTGGCCGTTGATCCGGGTTACCGGACAGGCTGTAAGGTTGTCTGTCTGGATGCACAGGGTAACCTGTTGCATAATGAGACTATCTTTCCGCATCCCCCGCAAAATGAATCTAAAGCAGCTGCAAGAAAAATCGCTTCGCTTGTAAACCAGTACAAGATAGAAGCGGTTTCAGTAGGAAACGGTACAGCCAGCAGGGAGACCGAGCATTTTATAAAAAATGTAAAATTTGACAGGGAGGTGCAGGTTTTTATGGTTAACGAAAGTGGTGCTTCGGTCTATTCTGCATCAAAAACTGCAAGGGATGAGTTTCCGGGTTATGATGTTACAGTGCGTGGTGCAGTATCAATCGGCCGGCGGCTTGCAGATCCGCTTGCCGAGCTTGTAAAGATAGAACCGAAATCAATTGGGGTGGGACAGTATCAGCATGATGTTGATCAGAACAAACTAAAAGAGAGCCTTGACCAGGTAGTAGAAAGCTGTGTTAACCAGGTTGGTGTCAATCTTAATACTGCCAGCAGGCATCTGCTGACCTATGTTTCGGGACTTGGTCCCCAGCTGGCCGGGAATATTGTGGAATTCAGGAAAGAACACGGACCATTCGGATCCAGAAACGAACTTATGAATGTGAGCCGTCTCGGTGGAAAAGCATTTGAACAGTGTGCAGGATTTCTCCGTATACCCGGAGGAAAAAATCCTCTTGACAACTCCGCAGTCCATCCGGAATCGTATGGGATAGTTGAAAGAATGGCTGAAGATACGGGGGCAACGGTTGAGGATCTGATAAAAAGAGAGGAACTCAGAAAGCAGATTGACCTTAATCACTACATAACCAATAAAGCCGGTCTGCCAACGTTGAATGACATAATGGAGGAACTGATCAGGCCAGGACGGGATCCCCGTAACAGGATAGAGGTTTTCGAATTTTCCAGTGATGTATTCAGGATTGAGGATCTGAAACCGGGAATGATCGTACCCGGAATTGTTACCAATATTACAAATTTCGGAGCATTTGTGGATGTTGGGGTGAAACAGGACGGACTGGTTCATATTTCGCAGCTTGCAGACAGATTCATTAGCAATCCCAATGAAGTGGTCAGCCTTAATCAGACTGTTAAAGTCAGGGTTCTGGAAGTGGATGTGGCAAGAAAGAGGATCCAGCTAAGCATGAGAGATTTGTCTGAAGCAAAATGAGTTATGCCTATCCTGTCCGGAGTATTTGGATGAACCCCATGATACTAAAGTCTCACAAAATTGAATAACCTGTTTTAAACAGATAAAAAGGTTCATGTATATTTTAATCATGGATATTGACAGGATCAGACGTGCAAATCTCATATGAATGGGTAGTCTTGAGTAAATTACTTTTATTATTTGAAATTGGCATGTGTTATGTTAATTTTGCACTTGATTTTCCGGAAGAAGCATTCCTTATTACTTTCTTTTTTCATAATTCAAATTAAATCAATATACCAGCATGTCGTCAGAAACAATTAAAATTCCTGCAGAGGTATCAAGCCTGCTGCAAAATTGCAAAAGCTGTAAGTTATTTAATACTGTACAGGAGCTTGCGGTAGCTTCACTCGGTAATTCAGATAGCAATTCCTTTGAAGTTAAGTACAACATCGAGGGCAAAGAGGTTGCAGAGGCAGTAGTGCATCGCGTAACCAATGGTATATCAGTTAATTATACTGATACATACATGCGAAGGAGAGATCCAGATACGCTGGTTGTTGCCGATGACAAACCAACTGACAAAGAGCTGTACTCCGAAAGATTTGGAAAAGAGTTCGGACCTCTGCGGGATGAGACACTTAAATGGCTGGAAAATGAGGAGATTGGATATTTTTATTTTCAGATCGGTCCGAAAGAATTTGATTATTACGGGATTGCGATTGCACCAGCCAATGCTGCCTTCTTTTGCATGGGGCTATCATTACTGCAAAAGATCGTTGACCCCGAAGAGATCAAAAAGGGAATTACCGTAAAGTCGGTGGTCTATGTAGCACCGACATTCAGGCATACACATTTTCAGGGTAAGCAGATTGTTGTCCACAACAGAACCGATGAAGTATATGAGATTTTCTCATATAACCTCTATCCTGGTCCCAGTGCAAAAAAAGGAATATACGGGGTCCTCTTATCCATTGGAGAATACGAGGGATGGACCGTTCCGCATTGTTCGGCAGTGCAGTCGATCAGCCCCTACGATAATATCACCACCTTTATGCACGAGGGAGCCAGTGGAGGTGGTAAAAGTGAGATGTTGCAGCATATCGTAAGAGAACCTGAGGGTTCAGTTCTCATTGGAGAAAACACGCTGACTGGAGAAAAAAGATCAACAGCTATTCCCCAGTTCTGTAAGATAAATCCGGTTTGTGATGATATGGGTATCGTGCATCCTTCTCATGAAACCGGTGGTATGCGTCTGAGGATTATGGATGCTGAGAACGGATGGTTTATAAGAACCGACAATATTACCGGTTACGGTTGTGAACCTCAGATTGAGAAACTTACAATCAACTCCACCGAACCTCTGCTGTTTCTCAATATCAAGACCAATCCGGGAGGAACCGCTCTGATATGGAACCATATAGAAGATGAGCCCGGTAAACCCTGCCCTAATCCCAGGGTTGTTGTACCAAGAGATATCTTTCCCGGAGTGGTCGATAAGCCGGTATCTGTTGATGTAAGAAGCTTTGGCGTCAGGACACCTCCTTGTTCAGCAGAGCATCCCAGCTATGGGATTATCGGGGTTTTCCACATACTTCCTCCTGCCCTGGCGTGGTTATGGAGACTTGTGTCGCCCAGGGGGCATGCCAACCCAAGCATTGTGGACTCCGAAAATATGGGCAGTGAGGGCGTTGGCTCATACTGGCCGTTTGCTACAGGTAAAAAGGTCAGGCATGCCAACCTGCTTCTGGATCAGATTGTAAGCAACACAGTTACGCAATATGTTCTGACACCGAATCAGTATATAGGTGTCTGGAAAGTTGGGTTTAAACCCCAACTGCTGATGCGGGAGTATCTTACCCGTCGTGGCAACGCCAAATTCAGATCTGAACAATATCAGCCTGCACGTTGTCCATTGCTGGGTTATGAGCTGAATTACCTGACCATTGAAGGGTCAAAGATACCGTCGCGATTTTTGAAGGTTTACAGGCAGGAGGCTGTTGGATTTGAAGGGTATGACAAAGGTGCTGAGATGCTGACAGCTTTTTTCGAAAAACAGCTTCCGCAATATCTTGTTCCCGAATTGTCGGATCTGGGTAAGCAGATAATTGAAACATGCCTGGAGAATGGCAATATGGAACAATTCGACAAATTAATTTCAAAGCGTTAATAATATAAAGGTTGAAAGTGTTATTGCCTTTAACCTATAATCATAACCAGTAAAAAATGAAACATTTATCAGAACTATTTACAATTATGCTATACTTTTCACTCTCTATTATGTCAAATTCCTGTACAGGAACAAAGCCTGCTGCACCGGTTGCAGAGAAAAAGCCACACGAACTGACTTACCATGGTCACACCAGGGTTGATAATTATTACTGGCTGCGTGAGCGGGAAGATCCGGCGGTAATTGCCTACCTGGAAGCAGAGAATGAGTATACGGATGCTGTACTTAAACATACTGAACCTCTTCAGGAAAGGCTGTATAATGAAATAATCGGAAGAATAAAGCAGACCGATGAGTCTGTTCCCTATTTTGATAATGGATATTATTATTATACAAGATATGAGGAGGGAAGTGAATTTCCGATATACTGCCGGAAAGAAGGCTCGCCGGATGCGCCGGAGGAAATAATGATAAATGTAAATGATCTGGCTGAAGGTCATAGCTTTTTTAATGTATCCGGGCTGAATGTCAGTCCTGATAACAAAATTCTGGCTTTCGGCATCGATTCTGTTGGACGCAGAAAGTATGCTCTCCGTTTTAAAGACCTTGAAACAGGAGAAATTCTCCCTGACCGGATATCAGGAACCAACGGATATGTTGCCTGGGCGGGGGACAGCAGGACAATGTTTTATACTACTCAAAATGATGTTACACTCAGATCAGAAAATGTTTACAGGCATGTTCTTGGCAATGATCCGGATAATCGCGACCTGGTTTACTATGAGGAAGACGAAACTTACAGGGTTGGTGTGTTCACCACAAAGTCCAGGAAGTATATAATGATCGTTTCATCCAGTACTCTTTCAACCGAATACCGTTATGCGGAAGCCTCCTCGCCGGCAGGTGATTTCACCTTGTTTCACCCAAGGGAAAGGGATATGAGATACAGTGTAGACCATCATGGAGATAAATTTTATATTCTCACTAACTGGGATGCCATGAATTTCAGGTTAATGGAGACTACAACAGGCAGGAGCTCAAAAGAGTACTGGAGTGAGCTGATTCCGCACAGGGATGATGTATTGCTGAGCAATATGGAGATATTCAATGACTACCTGGTACTGTCGGAAAGGAAGAATGGCCTTCGTCAGTTGTATGTTTACCGCTGGGACGACATGACCGGGTATTATATTGATTTTCCGGAAGAGGTTTATACTGCATCTGTATCTGTTAATCCGGATTTCGACAGTGAAATGCTCAGATTAAATTATACTTCGCTAACAACTCCAAACTCTGTTTTTGATTTCAATATGAAAACCCGGGAGAGGGTATTGCTCAAGCAGGATGAAGTTCTTGGTGATTTCGATCCTTCAGGTTATGAGGCAAGAAGATTGTATGCAACAGCAGGTGACGGGACCAGTATTCCTGTTTCCATTGTATATAAAAAGGGAATCGAACAGGATGGTACAAATCCGACCCTCCTTTATGGATACGGTTCATACGGAGCGAGTATGGATCCGAGGTTCAGCTCTGTCCGCCTCAGTCTGCTCGATAGGGGGTTTATATATGCCATTGCACACATAAGAGGAGGAGAGGAGATGGGACGGTACTGGTACGAAGAAGGTAAGCTGCTCAAAAAGATCAATACATTTACAGATTTTAATGATTGTGCACAGTTCCTTATTGATCAGAATTATACAAATCCACAAAAACTGTTTGCACAGGGTGGAAGTGCCGGAGGGTTGCTTATAGGAGCTGTGATTAACATGAGGCCTGAATTATACAGGGGCGTCATCGCCGCAGTTCCTTTTGTGGATGTTGTAACAACTATGCTGGATGACAGTATACCGCTGACTACCAGCGAATATGATGAGTGGGGCAATCCGAATGATGAAACTTATTATAACTATATGCTCTCATATTCACCCTACGATCAGGTGAGCAGACAGGATTATCCTTCGATGCTTGTAACGGCAGGTCTTCACGATTCACAGGTACAATACTGGGAACCGGCCAAATGGGTTGCCAAACTGAGGGAATATAAGACAAACAATAATAAATTGCTGCTTTACACCAATATGGAGGCCGGTCACGGTGGTGCTGCCGGCAGGTATCAACGCTACCGTGAAATTGCCCTGGAATATGCCTTCCTGATTGACCTGGCCGGTCTTGAATAGAGTTTGAAACCTTAGATTAGTATTTGAACATGTATTGTCCGGAAACGGACAGTACATGTTCGGTTTCTTTCTGTTCAGAACGATCAGCAGTTCTCTGTAAAACGATTAAAGACCAGTATAGCAGATAGATACAGGAATTGGCACGAAATTGGTAAACTCTTTATTAAAACAATATAAACCAAATAAGGAGGAACCAAAAAATGAAAAAACTTAATTTTCTAATTATTATCGGAGTGTTGGCAATAGCAAGTATAGCAAAAGCCGGAGTGCCTGACTATGTTATCAGTGAGAACGAAATCAAATTTTATGACAAGGTCAGATTTGGTCTGACAAGCAGTCTGGTAGGTGTTGAAGAAACAGGCAGGGTACGTTACAATGCCAACGAAGTAGTAGCCTACAGAAAGAATGGTAGGATTTACGAGAAGGTGCCTGTTATTCAGAATAACAAGGAGACAGGACGCTACACATTTATGGAGCTTTTAGCTTACCGGAATGGAATGAAGGTATATAGGGAGAGACTTGAAGGCGGGCTTTCAAATCCTGAGTATGATTACTTTGTCTACCGGGAAGGTGAGTTTGTAGTTAAATTTGATAAGAGGAATTCAAGAACACTTAGCGACTTCTTCTTTCATACCGGACTGGTTGCTTCGGGTGCAGATAAATAGACTTTAATCAGTGTTAAAACAGAAAAAGCGATCTACGTGATCGCTTTTTCTGTTTTATATGGCATAACAATGCAAAGTACCGGGAAAGTCAGAATGGTAAAAGGTCATCATCTGAAGGAGGTGGAACATCACCCGGTGGGGGAGCAGAAGTTCCTGATTCATATGATTCTCCGCCTGCAGTGGTCTCACGTTCAATCCTCCATGCCTTTACATCGGTATACCATCTGTCATTAAATTCTCTGGACTCAATGTTTACGTTTACTTTTACTTCATCCCCCTCTTTATATGAGGTAATTTCGTCTGCCTTATCGCCCCATGCACTTATACAGATTTTTCTCGGATATTCTCCCGGCGTCTCAATAACAAAATCCTGTTTTACCCAGGGACCGTTTTTCCCTGTACCGCTCTGTTTTGGCAATATATTCAGCAGCTTGCCGCTCAGTACAATACTCATTGCTGTATTTTGTGATTAATAATTTAACAGTGAAGTCTTCAATCAGTGCTGATCTGCTGGCTTTGGAAAAGGGTTTATTCAGTTACTATATCTATAAGCTCAACTTCAAAAATCAGCGCCATATAAGGCTCAATTGGTCCGCCCTGTCTTGGATTGGCACCATATGCCAGCTCCTGGGGAATATATATCTTCCACTTGGATCCAACCGGCATAAGCTGAAGTGCTTCTGTCCATCCGGGTATTACCCTGTTGAGCATAAACTGTGCAGGCTCGCCCCTCTGGTAGGAACTGTCAAAAACAGTGCCGTCCATCAGAGTTCCTTCGTAATGAACAATAACTTCATCTTCCGGTCCTGGTTTCGGCCCGTCACCCATGGTGATAACTTCATATTGGATGCCTGAATCTGTAGTGGTAACTTCATCTCTCAACCTGTTCTCGGCAAGGAAATCTTCACCATCTTCAAGGTTTGTGCCAAACTGAAGATTGGCAAAATAATCATTCAGCATCATGTTGGCCTGTTCAGGATTAATTATTGTAGATTCACCGTCGAATACTTCCTGTATTGCAAGTGCTATTGCCTTTGGATTTATTTCGTCCAGACCGCTCATGAGCAGGTTTGATCCGAATGTGATACCTAAAGCATAGCTGATAGTATCGTTCTCAGTTTTTAATTCTGTGCGGGACAGATCATTCTGGCCGCATGATGAAACCACAAAAGCAGTAGTTAGAATAAGTGTGAAAAAAAACTTTGGACTCATTTTATTATCGTTTATGTTTAACAATTGACTTGCGAAAGTAGTTTAAAATATTCAGAAAACTGAAATAATTACGAATATTTTCTGGAGCCTGTTTTACGGGAATGGTTTGGAAGCCAATATCATTTGCCTTTTTCCCGGCGGACCCGTGATTCGTTGAACGCTGAATCCTGCCGACTGCATGTTTCTCCTTACTATTCCTTTTGATGAGTAAGTCGATAAAACTCCTCCAGGCTCCATCATCCTGAAGATTTTTTTGAATATTTTCTCTGTCCATAATTCCGGCTGCACCTCAGGACCGAAAGCATCAAAGAAGACGGCATCATATTTTTTTTCAGTTTCATAACCGGCAAAGTCTGCATTTATCTTCTGGAGTTTGAAAAAATCGCCCATCTTAACATCTTTTTCCCATTCACACGCATGCATCCTGATGTAACCGGACAAATCACCATTCCATTCTTCCAGAACTTTTCCGAACTCCTTCCATTCCTTTTTTTTCAGGGGATACTTTTCAATTGAGTGGAAACAGATATGTTTTTTTTTCTTTTCTGCCTCTCTCCAGCTAAGCAGAGCATTAAGCCCCGTTCCGAACCCAACTTCAAAAATTCTGATTACCGGATGATTCAGAGGCCTGAGTAATTTATCGATATATACAAAATCCGATTCCTGAACCGCTCCGTACATAGAATGGTAACTCTCATTCATGCAGGGAACATGAAATGTTGGTGAACCGTCATCCGTTTTCCTGATTATTCTGAGCATACCTTTATTTCTCTGTGAAGGCTTATATTGTCTGTGAAGGTTTAGTTCCGGTTAAACATTGTCTTTTATAAGTCTGATACCTGCCTCTATAATTGAGTCAATACCCCTGTCTTCATCCCTCCTTCCAAGATTGACCGGTACATAAGGAGGAATACCATGTTCCACATTAAAGCCATCAGGTGCAATTGTTTGAGTCCGCGGAAACCGGAATCTCCAACCGTTCAGTAATTCATAATCGTAAGGAGTTCCTCCTCCCCCTCCCGTTGTATCACCCATTATTGTTACATTAGGGAATGCAGACATGCTGAGAACAAAATCATTTGTTGCACTGTAGGTGCGCCTGTTAGTTAATATAACCACTTTTCCCGTAAATTGTTTTTTGCCTCCCGGAGCAACAAAATTTGGCTGAGGGGATGAAAAATCGTTATGCCCGGGACCGGTTTTATAAAGGGTATATGAAACCAGTCTTTTTCTGTCAGCAAACCGGCTGGCTATTATCTTGCCGTTGCTGCTGTATCCTCCGCTGTTGTGCCTTACATCAAAAATAATACCCTTTATATCGCTGAATTGTTCCACAATCCTGTCTATTTCACTTTCTTTTAACTTCTCTGAGAATGAACTGCTGAAAATGTATCCGACAGAATCCAGAACAGTGGTCATGAAGCTTTCGCTCCTCTGAAAATCACTGCCCAGGTAGTTTCTCAGCAAAAGGGAATAATTGAAGTTTTCAGGATAGCCTGCATACCACTGATTATTTGCTGACTGTTCAAAACCGGAATAGAGGTTTACATGCCCATCCTTTAGTTCATTCATCATATCTGCCAAAATTCGGAACAGCTCCCTGTCGGTAAGATCATCATTTATTCTTGGCCTGTAGACCGAATAGATACTATCCCAGTCGATATTTTTATATTCGAAAAACGAATAATTCCTGTCAACCTTGTCCCATAGCAACTCAAAATTATTCAAGGGAGTATTGCACTCATCTTTTTCAATGATCAGTTTTTCGCAGGATGAAAGGATTGTCAATGCTGTAAACCAGTATGTGATTGAAAGTTTAGGCATGGTTTTTATCAAAAATTAAATACCCGCTGTAAAGTTATACCGTGTGTGGCCGAATCAAGCCTGTTTATGTCATAATGGCCCGCATATTCCCATTTGTAACCGATCTTTACCGGGCTACTCCCTATAATGAATTTAAGTGAGACTTCAGATCCTGCGCCAAAAAACCTGTTTAGCGTTAATACCTCAAAACTGTTAATAACTCTCATGGTGTGCCCGGCTGAATGATCCATAAACCCTCCGGCTTTGATATAGGAATAGGATGGTCTTAAAACAGCGGCTGCAACAGGCAGAAACAGACGGAATTCAATGTTGAAATTCCTTTCGTTTATTCTTAACGGATATGAAATTAAGGTGCTTGCATTTAAGGTGTTGAAAGAGTAACTGTTTTCCGAACTGTTTTTCATCTGATTATGCTTATACCAGGCAAACTGAAGATCGAGTATGCCTCCAAGGTGCAGCATGGCTTTCCCGCTGAAAAACGTTGTTACAAAACGCATATGCGAATAATTCAAACCTCCTTTCAGGCTTTTCATCCGGGATGAGGTTTGTTTGGGATAAATGGCGGGCGTTATGTTGCCGAAGAGAAAATTAATTTCCACATTATTGAAAATGCTGTCTCCCCCGGATATAAGTGATGAGGTTATTAGTGTATGACTTCCGTTGTAATACAGTGGAGAAATACC
>SKND01000419.1 GCA_007120695.1 Bacteroidales bacterium
TAATCTCCTTCTGCTTCGGGTTGATATACGATCTCATCAACCCGTATCTTTGTCAGTCCCCCCGGCACAATCCACTCAACTTCGTCACCAACCTGGAAACCGATCAGCGCCGTGGCAACAGGTGAGAAAATTGATATTTTATTCTCTTTTAAATTGGCCTCTCTGGGGTATACTATCTGAAACTGAATTTGCTTATTTGTATTCAGGAAGCTTATTTTAACAATTGAATGCATTGTCACCACATTAGACGGGATCTTTTCCGGTTCCACAATTTTTGCCGAATTCAGTTCTTTCATAAGACTATCTGCCTCACCCGCAGATATGGATTTCACAATCTTTGCTTCATCTATACATTTCTGAATTCTAAGGAAATCAAGTTTATTTATAATCAGCTTTTTCATGACCATTGCAATTAATGTAATAATTTAAATTTTAGGTAAAAACTAAACCTGTCCGCCAAATCATCGACGGACAGGTAATAAAGATAGTAAATAAATGATCGAAACAAAAGTGTTTTTACAGTAATCAGAATACCAGGGCATACAGTACGCCCAGTATGCCAATTGATGCGAGTATGTATACAATTTTGGCCGGCATAACACCATTGTTTTCAGCAGTTTTTCCAAAAATTCCGAATACCAGAGGGTGGACCAGGAATGGCATTGCAAAAACAAATGCTATGAGTCCTGAGGCCTGCTCGCCAAACATTCCACCCTGTATGGCTGCAAACAGACCAAAATGGGAGATGGCAGACGCATTGGCCATTACCGAGTCATTAAGACCCATCCCGCCAAGGTTAAGTATCAAAAGGCCTCCAAATACAGCTACAAGCTGCCAGCCAAGTGAGAATATCATCAGACCCCTGATCTCTTTAGTCTCCTTATTGTTGGAATGCCTAAGAATTTTCAGTGCCCACAGGGTAAGTGCTATTCCGGCTGCCACGATGATCAGGGTATGAGGGATCAGCAACTTGCCGGTGGTTGCACTTGCTGCAAGTACGGAGAATACAAATATATGGCCTATAAAAGGAATATTGATCATTATAGGTGCCCGGTACTGCGCCTCCGGTCCCAGGTCCCCTGCAGTACATGCACCGGTAAGACCGCTGTGAGAAAGCGAACCGGCCATTCCGGGGGCCAGATTTCGCATGTGATTGGCTTTGCCTATCAGAATTAGGATAGCAAGTCCGCCGAACATCCATAGCAATTGTCCAAAAAATCCAAACGACAATACAGCTGTCATTCCTGTAAGTGAGAAGGCTTCGGCTATTCTTGACCCACCTACCATGAAATTGGCAGCAAGCACAACCGGTATACCGGCAAAAAGCAGCGAACGAATAGTTGGTCCGAACTTCCAGTGGGGCATCATAAGTCCTATTGTTACCGACAATATCATGGCAAAGAAAATTTCCGGCAGTGCAATGGTTGGCCTTATCCAGGCAGACAAGTGCCACGATAAAACAAGTATTCCGAGTATTAGCGCCGTTTCGATAATTCCTTTACGGATATAAACAGGCTTATTTGATATTTTTGCCCTGTAATCAATCAGAATAATTGATCCTACCAGTCCGAGATACCCAAGCAACGGATAGAATGCATCAAGAGGCTCGTTATTGTTGTAACCTATTATCACCCTCTTCATCGATTCAATACCAACCAGTACGAAGAAGGAGCGTATCAGGAACATGAATTGTGTGAACTTGGTACCCAGGAACATCTCCTCATCAGAAGGTACCACGATATCGGTCTTGTCAATTTCCTCATTTAACATCAGCTTCCGGATCTCCTGACCACCGACAAAAAAGGAGGCAATAAGGGCAGTAATAGTAACCTTGCTTGTAAAATCAACAATAGGGAACTCACTCAAACCCGGTGTACCCATCCCGGTTCCTACCAGCACATAACCCATCAGCAATCCGAAAACAACAATAATCAATATTGGTGAATACCTGGTTCCGGCAACGAAGGTTCGCGAAACAAGCACCATTGAGATTACAAGAAGAAATGTGAGCCAATACTGGTTCAGGATATGAGCATTGGCCATCTGATCGGTGAAATAATCCATATTAATATAGCTTTTTGTTTTTCAGGATGCAAAAGTAGTTTTTTTTTGGAGGTTTACGACATGAAAAATGCCATATGTAACAAATACAGTTAGTGGTCATTTCCAGGCGGGGCTTTGCCCTAAAAGCAGGTGTGGTTTAAAAAGATTATGAAAAAACAACATGTACTTCAGGTAATTAGAGTCCGCATATAAAAACAGTGTATGTACAAACACCAATTAGTTTTGATTACAAAACCGGCAATATTTCCTTTTAATCTTTGAAAGGTTGAAAAATTTTGATGTACTTTAGCCATTGTATCAAATGCCCGGCATTTATTTTAACTGGCAAATCATCAAGAAACAGAGCATATTCATAACTAATAGCTTTATGGCAAATCAGTTGCCAGATTGACAGTAAGCCAGTTTACCATCAAATATATTTAACTGCTGGTTGCATCCGGCATTTGGTGCAAATAAAATATACTAAATCTAACCTGATTAATTAATCCTCAAATTTAGAAATAACCTTGAACCTTTGAACTTTAGAGACAAAATTATTTTCACTGCAAAGACACCAATACGATGAATTTCATTATGATGTGAATTTTAATGAATTAAAAAGGCGAAAAATTATCTCATAATAAAAATGATTAAAAATGAAAAAAACAATCCTTATCCCCGTACTGTTAATATTAATTATGCTTAATACTGAAGCACAGGACAGAGTTACCGGGCGCAACTTCGCCACCCGTTCGGAGGTGATAGCACAGAAAGGAATGGCAGCCACAAGTCACCCCCTGGCAACCCAGGCAGCCCTTGATATTCTCAAAGCAGGTGGCAGTGCTGTTGACGCCGCTATTACAGCCAATGCAATGCTGGGGCTGATGGAGCCAACCGGCTGCGGTATAGGCGGCGATCTGTTTGCCATCATATGGGATGCAGAGAATCAGCAACTTCACGGACTCAATGCCAGTGGCCGTTCCCCGAAAGGGTTAACAAGGCAATATTTTCTGGATAAGGGCTATGAGTTTATCCCTACGTCAGGCGCATTGTCTGTAAGTGTTCCCGGTACGGTAGACGGATGGTTTGAGATGCACGGGAAATTCGGCAAACTAGATATGGAAACAATTCTGAAGCCGGCAATTGAGTATGGAAGGAACGGTTTTCCGGTTACTGAACTTATCGCCCACTACCTTGATATAACAGTTGGCAGACTGGGGCATTTTCCAAACTTCAGGGAGACATATATGCCTGACGGAA
>SKND01000423.1 GCA_007120695.1 Bacteroidales bacterium
ATTGTATATTGTCATTTGCCGGACACATGCACAGGGAAGGATTTGAAGTTTTAAACGGGAACGGTTTCAGGGAATTCGGGTTCAGGAAAAAGAGATTGATGAGAATGGAATCATTCATCGGATTACCATCAATAGCTTTTGGGCGGAATAAAAATGGAGTGGCCGTTTTTGATACTGAAAGTTTTGAAATAAAGGTTGTCAGGTTAAGATAGATTGCTTCGTATTAAATATCCGGGGATGATTTCCATTGATTTGGAAATCCAGGTGACCTGTGAATAATTTGCCGCCATGCTTTATTAAGGATTTGATAACCATATTAAATACTGATGAGAGGAGTCTTCTTTGTAAAAATAATAGTACCTGCCATATTGGTTATCGTGCTTTTTGCTATCTCATTATCGGTGGTTTTCATTCCGATGGTCGAGGAAGGGTTTATGGATCGCAAGAAAGAGATGATAAGAGAGTTGACCAATTCTGCATTGAGCGTCATTGATGAATATCACCAGGAAATTTACAGAGGGAATCTGACTGAGGAACAGGCCAAAGAGATGGCCATTAACCGGATAAAATTCATTCGTTATGGTGATGATGGGTTGGATTATTTCTGGATCACCAACATGATCCCTGAAATGATAATGCATCCTTACCGTACTGACTTGAATGGCAGGAATATTTCAGGCTATACCGATCCGCACGGGACCATGTTATTTGCTGAAGCAGTAAAGAAAGTCAAGGATAGCGGCGACGGATACATAGATTACTGGTGGCAATGGAAGGATGACAGTACACGAATTGTTCCTAAGCTTTCATACGTGAAAGGATTTGAACCCTGGGACTGGATAGTGGGCACAGGCATCTACCTTGAGGATGTAAAGGAGGAGATAAAAGTAATCAGGGGGAGGATTGTTCGAATAACCATCCTGTTTGTGCTTTTAATAGCTATAATAATATTCTATATAACACGGCAGAGTCTGATTATTGAGCGCAGTCGTATTGATGCTGAAGAAAAACTTAAACAATCACGGTTAAAGTATAAGATGCTGGTGGAGGCTTCTACCGAAAGTGCCATGATGTGGCTGGAAGGCAGGTTGATCTATTTTAACCAGCCAATTCTGAGCCATACAGGATATACCGGAGAAGAGCTCCTGAATAAGAGAATGGATGAATTGTTCACCCTTCAAAATGAGTCCATCGAAGACCTTACCGCAACACTGGAAGAAAGCAGGAATGTAGAGGCCATACTTCATACCCGTAATGGTAAAGAGTTAGAGGTTGTACTCACAATATCCAATGTTGAAATTAATAATAAACGCGGCTTTATCTTTATCATAAAAGAGGTAACAAGGCAATTGATCAGGCATAAATCCGAACAGATGCTTGAGGAGGAGTTGAGGACATCGCTGTTACTTATGAATTCTCCTGTAAATCTTTTTCTTCGGCAACCGGAGTATATTGATATGGATCTTACTATTCGTGAGGCTGCTGATATGATGATCAGAAAGCAAACAGAATTGCTTTTTGTAACAAGAAACAGAAAAGAGATTGTTGGTTTGCTGGATCATAATGCTTTTATAAATGAAGTAATATCGGGTAAAAATGATCATGAAACAATTATTTTCAGCGTGATGAAATCGCCGGTTATCTATGTGAATGAAAATATTTTGCTTTTTGAGGCATTACTGTTATTTGATAAGGCAGATGAAGATTACCTCGCAGTAAAAAATGATCAATCGAAAACAACCGGTTTTATATCCAGGAAGGATCTTCTGGCAGCTCAGCAAAATGCACCATTCTTGCTGGTTAAGAAGATAGAAAGGGCAGAATTGGTCAGCCAGCTTCAGTCCCTGTACGATAAATTGCCCGGTATTTTGACATTATTGATCAGTACCGATTATCATTCCCGGAATATTGCCCATATTTCAGCAGCCTTTTCTGATGCGATTTCAAAACGGGTAGTTGAACTTGCTATTGAAAAAACCGGTCCGCCCCCTGTTAAATTTGCATTTATATCATTAGGCAGCGAAGGAAGGGAAGAACAGACCCTGAAAACTGATCAGGATAATGCTATTATATACCATGGAAAATATTCTGAAGAGGTGAATGAATATTTTCTTCAACTATCCGGGAAAATAACCGGCTGGTTGAGTAATATCGGTTACGAGTATTGCAAGGGTGAAGTGATGGCAAGTAATCCCAGGTGGTGCCAGCCCTTATCGAAATGGAAAGAATATTTCAGGGAATGGGTTGAGGATAGTGATCCTGAAAGCATTCTTGATACTTCCATATTTTTTGACCTGCGCTTTGTTTATGGTGATAAATCGCTTGTGGATGAATTAAAAAATGAGATAGTAAAAATTGTTGATTCAAAGGCAGTTTTTTTTGCCCACCTCGCCAAATCTGTGCATCGTTTAAAAGCAGTAACATTTTCCGAAAAACATAAGACCATAGATTTGAAAAAAGCAATGTTGCCTGTTGTTGGCTTTGCCCGTGTTTATGCATTGAAAAATAATATTAGTGAGACAAATACTGTCTCCAGGCTGAAAAGCATTATTGAGAGGGTGAATATAAACAAATCGTTCGTAGAGGAGATTGTAAAGGCCTATGAATATCTGATGTTCCTCAGGTTTCGTTTACAGACAGCAAAGATCCTCTCCGGCGAAAATCCTGATAATTCTCTTAGGATTGACGAATTAACCAACATCGAAAGGGCAACATTAAAAGCAGTTCTGGTTGAAATTGCAGAAATATATACCCAGCTGGGTTTTGATTTTGAAGGAAGAACGATGTAGTATCTCAATAACCCGAACATGCAACCCGGTCAGCGTAATAAAGATTTCCCCGGTAATTTATCTGTTGTCAGGATAAAAGCCATCTCAATACCCCTGATTATCATAACTCCGGGTGTAATTTTATATTTACCATTATTTCATTCGAGTATAACAAAAGGTTGACCAGGATTTAAAGCAAACCTGACAGTTTTATTGCTGCAGACGGCAGCAAAATGTTTTTTCAGAGCTGGTTGCCGGCGGTGAAGCCGGAAATGGTAATTGCGCTTGTGCATTGCCCGGGAGAACATTCGGGCCGGTACCGGCACTGGGCTGAAAAATTCTGTGGTACAAAGATTGCTTTTGCTGCTTTCGATCTCCGGGGACACGGGTTGTCGGATGACTGGTTAGCTTCATTCATTCTGCAATACATCAACCGGGTTGAGCCTTGCGGCCCGGTATGACTGGAGGCCGACCGTGAGCAATGCAATGATGTATGTTACTGCTGTGGCAGCCAGGAAAGTAATAATGCCTGG
>SKND01000396.1 GCA_007120695.1 Bacteroidales bacterium
GGTCATCCGGACCGACACCGATTTCGGCACGGCCACCTTCATAATTGACGATACCGACGTACAAAACCGTAATGCACATGTTTTCCTGGTTAGTTCCAGTCTGCGATCGTTTAAACCTAGGGGGTTATCTTCCCTTAAAAGGAATCAGGAGAAAATTGACATCCCCTTGCCCGGTCCCTGCCTTATTACCGTCACCAATTCTCACACAAGACGTTACATCCGCTTTGGGCCGAACCAAAACGATGGAGCCCCGCAGACTGATATCTTTATCGTCGACAAAGACGGCAATATCGATATGGACGCTCCTATCATCTGGGACTTCGACCAAATCACTGACATCACCGCCCTTCGCATTGACGAGACGACACTGACCATCACCGGAGGACGTTTCACCACAATCGCCAACAATGACGAATCAAGGTACACCTACTATAGCCGGGGCATCGCGATAAGGCGTTCCAATGTTCTTGTGGACGGGCTGGAACACCGTGTCACCGGAGAAGGCGACCACGGCGCGCCTTATGGCGGCTTCATCAATATCCGCGACTGCGCCTACGTGACGGTCCAAAACACTATCCTGACCGGACGCAAAACTTACCAGACCATTGGCTCGGCAGGAGTTACGGTCTCAATGGGCAGCTACGACATCTCTCTCAGCAGGGCCCTCAATGTGTCATTCGTGAACTGCAGCCAGACGAATGATATCAACGACCGCACATACTGGGGAATCATGGGGTCCAACTACTGTAAGAATCTTGTTTTAGACAATTGCACCTTTTCCCGGTTTGATGCCCACATGGGAGTTGCCAATGCCACCATACGCAACTCGACCCTGGGACACCAGGGAATAAACGCCATTGGCAGCGGAACCTTTACCGTGGAGAATTCCACCATCTACGGAAGGAGCCTCATCAATCTGCGGTCCGACTATGGCAGTACATGGCAGGGAGAATTCATCATCCGCAATTGTGTTTTCGTGCCAGCAGGCGGCACAAGAATCAGTGCCAGTCTGATCGGCGGATCCTATTCCGGGCAGCATGATTTCGGATACACCTGTTATATGCCGGAACGGATTACCATCGAAAACCTTCATATCGACGACTCCAATCATCCGGAGGACTACCGGGGTCCCGCCATTTTTGGAAATTTCAATCCAAACATGACCGACGATTCATACATAGAGGAGTTTCCATATATTATAACCGAGGAAGTTATTCTCAGGAATGTGACTACCGCCACCGGCAAGCCCCTGAGGATCAGTAACAACACATTCATGTTCAAGGATGTAAGGGTAATTACCGAATAAAAGGCGCTGCGGTCATTATTGATCTCTCAGCGATTCTAAGTGATTATGCATTGCTGCCTGCCTGCTTTGAAAGCTTTCAGCAAGCGAAGTAATCATCAGAACGCCTATTTCAGCCAGAGCAAATAACCTCCAGGCAAGGTTAGTGCGATAGTAAACTGAATAGCGGGGTGCTGGTGCCTTTTGTATGGAACTGGGAAATATGCTATTTTTTTTATATTCTTGTAAAACAGACTTGACTTGTGTTTTAAACTGAACCTGTAATTATAGAATTCAAAACTCACGGACATTAATCTAAATCAAACCAGTATGAAATTTAAGGCAGTTTTATTCTCTTCCCTAATGGCTTTGGGGTTTTTATGTTGCGAACATTTATTTTCGCAGAATGCACGGATTAAAATTGACACTGACAGGATCATCGGCGAGGTTAATCCCAATATCTACGGGAATTTTGTTGAACATTTGGGCCGTTGTGTCTATGGTGGTATATATGATCCAGGCTCTCCCCTATCTGACGATAAGGGCTTCAGGAAAGATGTGATGGAAGCAGCCAGGGAGCTTAATGTGTCGATAGTCCGTTATCCGGGTGGTAATTTCGTAAGCAATTATCATTGGCTTGACGGGGTAGGCCCTCAGGAGGAGAGGGTTACCCGCATGGAACTTGCATGGAATGTGCTGGAAACAAATCAGTTTGGCACCAACGAATTCGTCGAGTGGAGCAGGCGGATGGGTGCCGAGCCGTTCTTTACCGTAAATATGGGTACAGGCACTATCGAGGAGGCGCGTCGCTGGGTTGAATACACCAATGTTAGTGAGGGGCCCTATTATGCCGAGCTCAGACGCAAGCACGGGTATCCTGAGCCCCACAATATAAAGTACTGGGCCCTGGGTAATGAAATGGATGGCTCTTGGCAAATGGGAGCGCTGAATGCCGAAGATTATGCAAAGAAAGCACGCGAAACAGCAAAGCTGATGAGATGGACAGATCCGGGTATCAAGATTGTTGCTGCAGGCTCATCAAGCTACGGTGGCGATTCCGATCCCGATCACTGGAACAGCACTGTCCTTCGCGAGTTGAGGAATTATGCCGATTATATTGCCTTGCACACATATGTGGGAAACAGGTCAAACGATTATTTGACTTTCGTTGCTACTCCTCATGTTATGGAGCATCGCACCAAAATTGTAAGGGGCATGGTCGACAGGGAGATGAATCATGCAAGACGGGGATCAAGAGATCCGATCTATATTGCATGGACTGAATGGAACGTGTGGTACAGGACCATGGGAGGCGAGGGCGGTTCAGGTCCGCGTGCGCTGGAAGAGCATTATAATTTTGAAGATGCCCTGGTTGTAGCAGGATTTTTAAACGGGTTTGTACGGAATGCCGATATTATAAAAATGGCCAATATGGCCCAGCTGGTGAACGTGATTGCCCCGATATTTACCAGTGAAGATGACCTTTTCCGGCAGACTATCTATTTCCCGCTCGAACTATTTGCCAATAATGCCCTCGGCACTTCTCTTGATGTTTTCGTTGACTGTGAAGAATTTACACTTAGCGGAACAATTGCTTCAGAGGCAGGCAGAAATTCTTTTCCCTATCTTGATGTGTCGGCAACCTATAATGACGGCGAGGTGGTCATTGCAGTGATAAACCGCCACCAGGAGAACCATATCAATACCGACATAATTTCGCAGACCGGCAATTTCACCGGCAGCTTCACGGTTCATGAGATCACCGGGCCGGATATCAAGGCGGTGAATGATTTTGGCAACGAGGTTGTCAGGACAATTGAGAAACCCCTGATAAGAGCGAGGGGCGACAAGATTACCTATTCTTTTCCTCCCCTCTCGGTTACAATGCTGAAAGGCAGAATAAGTAAATAGAGTCAGACGGCACTCCAAGTATCTGGTAAGAATAATACAGGACAAAGGGATCGTGGGGTTTAAGCAATATGGAAACACTTACGAATAATTTCCGTTGCTTCCAA
>SKND01000264.1 GCA_007120695.1 Bacteroidales bacterium
CTGGACTCCCGTAAGCCGCCCTGCTGAGATGAACTTTCATGAGCAGCTGCATCGCCTTGACAGGATTATTGAGGAGGCAGGCAGTCCTCATGTTCTCGGTTTCGTGCGTTGTCTTCCATACGATCCCATGAATCATATGCACGACGGTAATGTGACTGAAATATTGCAACCCTGGTTGAGGCTGCGTGACGGGCGGTATGACCTGGGACAATTCGAACCGGCCTGGGAAAACCGTCTGAGAGACTATCTGGATTTGGCGCTTGAGCTTCGCATTATTGTTTCTCTGGAAATATGGGATGACTGGTCTGTAACGCGCGGGGTAGGGGGTGCATGGGATCCCGGACCTGAGGGGGCCTGGAATGCTCATCCATTCAATCCGGTTAATAATATAAACTATGGAACAGAAGTTATGCCCGAATATACAACGGAATGTGATGCACCTTTTTACAATACAATTCCTTCCAGGCTTGATATTTCCGTAGTTTTAGATCATCAGAAGAGATATGTAAATCTACTGCTTTCAATCATAAAGGAATATCCCAATATCATAATTAATATATCCAACGAAAGCCGGGCAAATCTTGAATGGAGCAGGTTTTGGGCAGAGTATATCCGTTCGTTGGTTCCCCGTTCAATTATGATCGGAGAGATGCCTTCAACTAATCGTATTGATGGTGGTGGGGAATGTGAAGCTCTCTTTAATCCGATGACTTTAATCAAAGACAGCCATTATGATTATGTTGATATATCCCAGGCTGTTTCCGGGCATGAGTTCAGCGGTGATGTGCTAAGACAGGCAATTGAAGGTAGCCGGAGGATTCTCGGGTATCGTCTTGCCATGGCTGAATCGGGAACAATTCGTCCTCTCATATTGTCAAAGGATTACACCCGCGGACCGGAAGGCGGAGCTATTGTATTCTGGAGCAGGTTTGTGGCAGGTGCTGCATCAGCCAGGTTTCACAGGCTGGCAGAAGATCATCCGGAGTCGGTTATTGTATTCCAGCATGAGACGGCTGGCCAGCTTGGACAGTTTATTGCACGAATACCATTCTGGCGAATGCATCCATGCCACGATGTTGTGAACATCCTTCCGGATGGTGCCGGTGTCAATGTACTGGCCGATCAGGAGAGTCATTATGTGATTCAACTAATTGGTGGAAATCATGGTGAAAAGCTTGGTATAATGTTACCTGCCGGAAGGTGGACAGTAGAATGGATTGATCCGGCTACTGGAACAGAACTGATAAAATATGAAATTGATGTTGATTCAGGTACACAGGAACTGGAAATTCCCGGAGAACAGAATCACCGGATAATCTTTCTGAGCAAGATATAGATGGCAATTCAAATGACATCACCCATAGAAAATCTGGTGCAGCAGGAGGCTGCAGGATTTATACCCGGAAGGCACCGCAGGTGAATATCCAGGGCATCAGGGAAACAGAATTAAATACCAGGTTATGAGTATCCTGTCTGGTTTAAATTCCCGTTTCGTTTATGCTGTTATGAAGTTTGCTTTCTTCCGACGCCCATAAGAATAATACCAACCACTAAAAGAATTACACTTATAATTACAGGAGTCCAGTTTGCTGTAGTTGCAGCTATTTCAATTCCAAGAAAAGAAATAGTTTCCGATTGCTGAATAGCCTCGATACCGAAAACAATTGTTCCGATTATTCCGAGGACTAATAAAATAATTCCTGCTGTTTTCATAACTTTTTAGTTTATTATGGTATTTCAATTAAGAGACCGGCTGCTTTGATAATTACTTTGAGAAAGCCTTTCTTACCATGATAATAACAAAAATATCAAGAAAAAGTTAAATCGTTGCAATAATATCGGCCCGAAAACCGGCCTCAAAATATTTTTTCAGTGGCAGAGCAGCCATTTGTCATTTATAAAACCAGCATTAGAGTGGTTATTACATGCAGCCTGAATTTTTCCTTTATTAGTTGTTTTTGAAAGTGTTCTATCTGAATGAAAAACAATCTTCTCATCCAGCTACATTTTATTTATTTCTTTTTTTAACTCATCTTTTGATTTGCCGGTTTTTCCTGAAGCTTTCCAGGAAGTTCATTTTCCTTACCTTCAACATAGTTAAGATTATCATCTGTCAGACTGGCGTAATTCTGTTTCAGCTTGCTTTTAACTGACTAAGAATTATCGGGCTTTATTATAACTTTGCTAATGCCACTTGACTTGCTAGCTCAGTGTTACATAACTTGCTTGCTTTTTCGACAGCTTATCCTGTCCGGGAACCTGAAGAAATTTATAAACGGGAAAAAGCCTGTTGAGTATGACTACAAAGATCTCGTATCCATGGCGACCATAGACTGGGCATGGGTCTACATCACGAAAGACACCTCACTGTGTGACTAAACCAATGTCAGACATTGCTCATTTGTTCTTTCACAACGTTTAAGGCTGAAGAAGCCTGGGTTTCCATATCTGACCAATTTCCTTCAAGGGAGATCATTCCAGTGTAGCCTATTTTTTTCATGGCTGAAAAATAGGGGGTGAAGTCTTCCCCATGTGTTCCTGGCATGGAACGTCCCTCCAGTTCGGCTATATGCATATGATCAATCAATGATCCGTGGTTAATTATACTGTCTGCACTTTCATTCATATCCAGCATATGGTAAATGTCTGCTAGCAATGTAAAATTGGGATGTCCCACCATCTCAACGATTCGGGCACCATAAGCTACAGTATTGATCAAATTGCATTCGGCCCTGCGAAGTGGTTCCAGTACCATAGTGACATTATATTCACCAGCAACGGGGGCAATAAGTTTTACGAGCGATACAAACTGTTCTATAGCCTCCTGATGCGGAAAACCTTCAGGTACTCTCCTTGAACCACCGCTGCCGAAAACAATATATTCAATACCGGCCTGCTGTGCCCGGCGAAAAGCAGTGGTTGTGTACTGAAGTATATCCTGGTGGGCTGCATCCGGACCAACACTTTTGAGGCTGCCGGGAATAAAGTTGTTGCAAGCTCTTACGGGAATAGGTAATCTGGATGCAGTCTCCAGATTACTGAGAAAAGTGTCTTCATCTGCTGCAGGGACAAGAAACCTGCCAACGGCTTCTTCAATGTAGTCATACCCGTTCTGTGCCAGTAGTTCAGCATTATTTACACTTGTGCAAACACCTATGTCAGTTATATAACCAGATCTTTTAGCTGATTTACAGGAAATAAGCTTTGGGGTCAAAGCCATGCCGGTTCCGGCCAGCATCATCATTTTGAGAAAATCACGTCTTTTAGGGGTCATTTTATTATATTTATTTAAG
>SKND01000364.1 GCA_007120695.1 Bacteroidales bacterium
CAGATGCACCGGCCATTCAGGGTCCCGCTTGTAATTTTTACTCCCAAAAGCCTGCTCCGGCATCCCGCATGTGTCTCAGGGATAGAGGAGATGACATCAGGAGGTTTCAAAGAGCTGATTGACGACGATCTGGCTGTTGCCGGAGATGTAAGACAGGTTGTTTTTACGAGCGGAAGACTCTATTATGATCTTATTAAAAGACGGGATGAAATTGGAGCTAAAGATACAGCTATAGTAAGACTTGAACAGCTTTATCCGCTGCCGCATGAACAAATTCAATCTGTGGTGAAAAAATACCGGCATGCTGAACGTCATGTATGGGCACAGGATGAACCTGTTAATATGGGTGCCTGGTCTTACCTTAAAAGGGAATTCAGGTATGCAAACCTGATGCTGATCTCAAGACCTGAAAGTGGTTCTCCGGCAAGCGGACTTATGGAATTGCATAAAAAGAGGCTTTCCAAAATTCTTGATAAGGCTTTCATGCAGTGCAATTGCGAACTGCAGAGAAAATATTGCGGTCAGCGTTGCGGAAGGTTTGCAATCAGAGAGTTAAACAGGGAAATGGCACAGTAAATCATAATTATTAAGGCACAGAAGATGATCATTGAAATTAAAATCCCATCTCCCGGAGAATCAATTACCGAAGTTGAAATAGCCAGCTGGCTTGTAAACGACGGCGATTATGTGGAAAAAGACCAGGAGATTGCAGAAGTTGAATCAGATAAAGCCACCCTGCCTCTTATGGCAGAGGAGAGCGGTATAATTTCCATCAGGGCTGAACCCGGCAAACCAATATCAGTGGGAGATGTGGCTTGCACCATTGACAGTGAAGGGAAAGCACCCGGTTCTGCAGAGAAGAACTCTGGAAAAGATCCTGCAGAAAGCCCTGAAAAGGACAATAAAATTATTCATGCAAAGGACAAGGAAGATAAAGAAGTAACCCCGGGAGACAGTAATGAAAGTGGCCAGGGTAGCTTACCCGCAGGAAGCCAGGAACCAGATATTGGCAAGGGTGAAGGTGAACAAACCGGATCCGGCGCAGGGACCCGGTCCGAAAGCATTAATACTGATAATGTAAAGCTGTCGCCCCTTGCAAAAAAGCTTATGGAGGAAGAGGGACTGACTGTTGAAGAGGTTGTTAGGGGACTGGCAAGGATATCGAAGGAGGATGTTGCACTTGTTGCAGCAATGAAAAACAAAGCAGGTGCAACTGCCAAAAGACAAACCGGAGATTCAGTCCGGATCCCTGGTTTATCAGGGGAAAGTCATTCAGAACCGTCAAGAGATGTGGCAAGAGAACGAATGTCAATGCTCAGGCGTAATCTGAGCAAAAGGCTGGTGTCAGTTAAAAATGAGACCGCTATGCTGACCACCTTTAACGAGGTGGATATGAGCACCATAATAGGCATTCGTAAAAAGTACCAGAATGCATTCACCGAAAAACACGGGATCAAACTGGGTTTTATGTCGTTTTTCACAAAAGCTGTAACAGAGACTCTCAAAAAGTATCCTAACGTAAACTCCTTCATTGACGGTGAGGATGTTGTAACACCAGGATATTGTGATATCGGGATAGCTGTACAGACGGGCAAGGGGCTGATGGTTCCGGTTATAAGGAATGCGGAGGTACTCGGACTGGCACAAATTGAAAAAAAGATTCTCGAACTGGCCGAAAAGGCAAGAAAGAACAGGATCTCGATTGACGATATGACAGGAGGAACCTTTACAATAACAAATGGTGGCATTTTTGGCTCGCTATTATCCACCCCGATACTCAACCCCCCGCAATCAGGCATACTCGGAATGCATAACATAGTTGAGAGGCCGGTCGCCATAAACGGCAGGGTGGAGATCAGACCCATGATGTACATAGCCCTTTCGTACGATCACAGGATTATCGACGGCCGTGATTCTGTAAGTTTCCTGGTAAAAATAAAAGAGATACTTGAAAATCCGGCACGAATTATTTTTAACGGATCAAACCCGGAGGATCTTCTCCTTGATCTTTTATAATAACAGCCCTTTAACGAACTATCACATTTTCACCGTCCCGGCAATACATCCTGAGCATCTGCTCTGCCTCCTGGACACCCATTTCCAGGGCTGTCCGCAGATCTTCACATCCGCCTTCCATATCATTGAGATTGATGCGTGAAACGGCTCTCTGATGATATGAGCCGGGGTTACCTGGTTCCAGCTCAATCGACCTGTTATAATCGGCGAGGGCTTCCTGGTGCATGCCGAGAATACCGTTTGAAATACCCCGGTTGAAATAGGCCATTGCATGATCCTCATCCAGTTCAACAGCCCTGGTGAACTCTGCAACCGAACCGGTTATATCCTGGTTAATTGCCCTGGCAGTACCAAGAAGGTAGAAGGCTTGTGGATTCTGGCTATCAAGACCCACCGAAGTATTCAGGTCCTCAATTGCCCTTCTTGCCTCTCCCCTTCTGAGCCAAACCAGTCCCCTGTTCAGAAAAGCCCTTGCATTGCTCCGGTCCAGCCCTATCGACGTGTTAAAATCGGCCATGGCCAGATCCAGATCGCCGGTATTTGCATATGAACTTGCCCTGTGAAAATAAACTTCAGCATCATCAGGATAAAACTCAACTGCCTGGCTCAGGTCAAGAATTGCACCCCGGTAATCGTTAATCTGTCTTTTAAATATACCTCTCTGCTTATATAGTCCTGAGTATCCGGCATCCATTTCAATCAGCCTGTCGTAATCATCTATTGCGGCAATAAAATTGTCCAGATTAGCCATCACTGACCCTCTCAGCAGATAGGCTTCAGGGTTCTCCTGATCGAACTGTATCGCCATATTGTAATCCTCTGCCGCTCCATCCAGGTCGCCGCGGTTGGCTTTTCTTATTCCACGCTGGAACCAGGCAGGACCATACTCAGGATCAGTCTTAATAGCCAGTGTGAAATCTTCAAAAGCCCTCTGTTCCTCATCAAGTTCAATTAAAGCTTTTCCTCTCTCTGTATAAGCAACGGCGACCTGATAATCCAGCTCAATGGCTTCGCTGAAATCAGCAACAGCCTCTCCATGCTCTCCAAGATTAACATAAGAAACACCCCTGTGAAACCATGCAGCACCATGTTTGCTATCCCGGGCAATAACATCAGAGAATAATTTGACTGCTTCACGCTTATTTTCAAGCATTGACTCGTTAAGAGCCATTTCAAAACGCGCCTCATTAAAGCTGCCTTTTATAGTCAGAGCCCGGGAAAAATATTTGCCCGCCTTCTTGTACATCTCATCCTGCTTATTATCCAGTCCCCTGTCATAATAATAACGGGCAAGGGGTGTCCTGATGAGAAACCAGCTCAGTACTGCGATAATTATAATTCCGGGTAATATAAATTTTTTCATGTGTTTCTATTTTGTTTATTATGGTAAGATGAAACCCGCATCAGCCTTCGGCAGACAAAATAATATTTATATGCATGTCGCATCCGGTAAATATTGAAATAATAGCCCCTGTATAGAATGCACGATACTTCATACAATAATAAGAGCATACGATAAAAATGGTAATATGTTTTAAAATATGACCCTGCTTGTGCATTTTTTCCATATTTTTGGAAGTCCGGTGATATTGAACGTGCATAAAACATGGGAGTTGCATTGATATGAAAATCTGAACCCGATTTACGTGCTTGACGCATATAACTGACAAACAACTTATTAACTACACTTTATATAAATTAAATGCAAAAAAAAACTGCAGTTCTGTTTGGAGCGACCGGCTTAACGGGAAATCTTGTTCTCGGTATACTGGCAAAGGATGAAAGGTATGAAAAGATCAGAGTTTTTACCCGGTCAGAACTAACCGTTAACAGCGATAAAATAGAAGTCATAGTTACAGACCTGGAAAACCTCGACTCACTGGCTGATAATATTAAGGGTCACGATCTGTTTTGCTGCCTTGGAACAACAATTAAAAAAGCAGGATCTAAAGAGAATTTCAGAAAGGTAGATTTGGAATTTCCGGTTAAGATAGCTGAAATTGCAAGCAAAAATAAAGTACCCAATTTTATTCTGATCTCATCCATTGGTGCAGATCCACAGAGCTCAAACTTTTATCTGAAAACAAAGGGAGAAGCGGAGGAGGCCATTCAAAAGTCTGGATTCAAAAAGTTAGTTATCCTGCGCCCCTCCATGCTGCTGGGGAAACGAAAAGAATTCCGGCTGCTTGAAGAGGCGGGTAAACTGGTTATGTTACCCTTAAAATTCATCCTGAAAGGCCGGTTGAGAAAGTACCGGGCAATTGATGCCGAAAGGGTTGCAAAAGCAATGGTGAAATTTGCAAATATAACCACAAGTAAGAAAATTTTCGAATCACATGAAATTGAGCTGTTTACGAGAATATAGCATATAATAGCAGCAATTAAAAAGTATCTGTCTATAAAGTCAGTTTCAGTTTCAGTTTCGGTGCCAGTGTCAGTGTCAGTGTCAGTGTCAGTGCCAGTGCCAGTGCCAGTGGCAGTGTCTGAATCAGAATTGATATAAACTAAATATTGCTGGCATAAAAAGTCGGTTCAAAATCATAAATTTCATAAATAAATGATTACTATGGCATAACAAAGTTCGACACGGTTTGACAAAGTATGACACGGTATAGAATAATGAGGAACAACACCGTACAATTTGATGCAACAGAGACCAGAACAGATCTGAGAAATGCAAACTAATTTTATTACCATGCAAGAAGAAATTGATTTCCTTAGGCTCGCAGAAGAAAGGCAAAGCGACCGAAAATATCATGAAAAGCCGGTGGAGGAGACTAAGCTTCTGCGTTGCCTTGAGGCTGCAAGACTTGCACCTTCGGCATGCAATGCTCAGCCGTGGACCTTTATAGTGGTGAATGAACCGGAGCTGAAAAATGCAATTGCCAGTGAGACAAGTGGCGGAATTATACCCATAAACCATTTTACAAAGCAGGCCCCTTGTCAGGTAGTACTTGTTATGGAACAGCCTAATATCACTTCCAGATTCGGAGAGATAGTAAAAGATAAAAAGTATACTCTTATGGATGTGGGTATTGCAGCCTCACATTTTTGCCTCCAGGCTGCCGCAGAAGGGTTGGGTACCTGCATGATCGGGTGGTTCAATGAGAAGAAGGTCAAGCAGCTTCTCAATATACCAAAGGATAAAAGGCCGATGCTTATTATCACTCTCGGATATCCTGCAGGTAAGAAAAGAAAAAAGATAAGAAAAAGCAGGGATGAAATTATCCGGTATAACTCATATTGAACAGGCAGATCCCGGCGATGGAAACTCCGGCAAGCACGATTATGCTACAAAGCAATGCATATAAAAAATCAGTCAGTAACTGTAAAGAGAACATTAAGTTTTAGTGACGCTTATTTGTCATCAAATTCAGCATCATGATATAAGAGAAAGGGATACATAAAAAATTCAACACTTTATGCTTAAAATAGTAAATTTGTGACTGAATTATTCGTAATAAACGGATCACCATTTGTCTTAACAATTAAAACAATTCAACAAATTCAACAAATCCAAAAATCTAATAAATTCAACAAATTCAAAAAGTTCAAAAAATCTAATAAATTCAATAAATTCAAAAAGTTCAAAGAATCCAAAAATCTAATAAATTCAATAAGTTCAATAAATTCAATTTAAAATGAGATATTCATTATTTTTATTAATAATTACGGTTTTTTTTACCGGGGCATGCAGCCCGAAAGCGAAATTATCCGATAATCCGCTTTTGAATGAATTCAATACTCCCTTTGAGGCTCCTCCCTTTGATCAGATTGATGACGAGCATTATCTGCCAGCAATCACGGAAGCCATAAGGATTCATAAACAGGAGGTGGAAGCAATAATAAATAATCCCGAACCACCGACTTTTGAAAATACCATTGTTGCATATGACAACTCAGGCGAGCTGCTGAGAAGGGTCAATACGGTTTTCGGGGGACTAAGGGGTGCGGAAACCAATCCCCGACTTCAGGAAATTGCCAGGGAAACCACTCCATTGCTTTCTTCACACAGCAATGAAATCAGCATGAATCAGGAACTATTCGGGCGTATCCGTACCGTTTATGAGGGCAGAAGGGATATGGGACTGGATACCGAACAGTTGAGAGTGGTTGAAACATATTACCGTGACTTTGAGCGAAACGGAGCAGCACTTCCTGAAGAGAAACGCGAAGAGCTTGCACGGCTTAATGAAAGAATGTCGATGGTTTCACTCGAGCTTAGTGAAAATATGCTTGCAGAAACCAATGCATTCCAGCTTGTACTTGAAAATGAAGAGGATCTGGCAGGACTCCCCCAGGGGGTTGTCTCAGCCGCATCGGAAGCAGCCGGGCGGGCCGGACACGAAGGCAAATGGGTAATTACACTGCACAATCCCAGCAGGATACCCTTCCTGCAGTACTCTGAAAGAAGGGATCTGAGGGAAAAAGTACTTACCGCATACGGCGAACGCGGTAATAATGACAATGAAAACGACAACAAGGAGCTCTTTGCCGAGCTGATGCAGCTGAGGCTGCAGATGTCCAGGCTGCTGGGTTTCGATAATTATGCCAAATACTTCCTTGATATCCAAATGGCTGAGAACCCGGATAATGTTTACGATTTCCTGCACCAGGTCTGGGAGCCGGCTGTGGCAAGGGCAAACAGGGAAAGAGATATGAAACAGGCTATAATAGACCGGGAGGGTGGAGGTTTCAGCCTGGAGGCATGGGACTGGTGGTATTATGCCGAAAAGTTGCGCCAGGAGATGTACGAACTTGACGATGACGAGGTAAATCCCTATTTCACCATTGAAAATGTGAGAGACGGAAACTTTATGCTTGCCAACAAACTGTTCGGACTCACCTTCGAAAGAAGGCCGGAGGTGCCTGTATATCATGAAGAGGTAGAGGCATATGAAGTGTTCGACAATGACGGATCACACCTGGGTATCCTTTACATTGACCCGCATCCCCGTCCGGGCAAAAGGCAGGGAGCCTGGTGCGGTACATACCGGTCAGGAGCATGGGAGAACGGTGAGAGGATCGCACCCATAGTTACCATAGTAATGAACTTCAGCCGCCCGTCAGGTGGCAGACCTGCAATGTTGAGCTGGGACGAGACCACCACATACTTCCATGAGTTCGGGCATGCACTGCACAACTTTTTTGCAGAAGGCCGCTACAGGAGAACTGCGCGCAGCGTTCCGAGGGACTTTGTTGAACTGCCTTCACAGATCCTCGAAAACTGGGCCGGGGAGCCGGAACTGCTGAAAACATACGCAATACATTACGAAACAGGCGAACCCATTCCCGACGAGCTTATAAGCCGCCTTCGCAGGGCAGAGCATTTCAACCAGGGTTTTATGAATGTTGAATACCTTGCTTCGGCTTTTTTGGACATGGACTGGCACACCACCGACCATGGCGATCATATCGATGTGATAGGATTTGAAAAGGAATCGATGGGAAGGATAGGGCTGCCTGATGAGATCATACCAAGGTGGAGGACGACCTATTTCGGGCATATATTCGGAACCGGTTATGCTGCAGGCTATTATGTTTACCGGTGGGCAGGCGTACTCGATGCCGATGCGTTCATGGCATTTAAAGATTCGGGCGATCTCTTCAACCAGGAGCTTGCAGAAAGATTCAGAAAGTATATCCTCACAGAAAACAACCTTTGGGAAGGTATGGATGCTTATGTGAGGTTCCGCGGTCATGAACCATCGATTGAACCTTTTCTTATTCAAAAGGGTTTATTGGAGAGATAAACATTGAAAAAGATAATGCAGGTTGAGATTAGCCGGCAGTAATGCCCGGCTAATCTCAATGCCTGTTTAATAATAATTATTATGATTGATGGAGCCGGCAGGATACTGGAAAAGGAAGTACTGTTAAAGGAAGACATACTGAAATTGCTTTCGGCCGAAGGTGAAGAGCGTAAGGTACTTTTTACAAAGGCCTCTGAAACAAAGGCAAAACAGGTGGGTAAGAAAGTCTATTACCGGGGCCTGGTTGAGTTTTCCAACGTGTGTGGCAAGAATTGCTACTATTGCGGAATCCGCAGGGATAATAAAAACCTGAAGCGTTATAACCTGGGGAACAAAGAGATACTTGATGCGGTGAAATTTGCATATGATAACCGCTATGCCTCAATAGTGCTGCAATCGGGAGAAATTGAGAGTCCCGGTTTTACCGACAGGATTGAAGAACTGCTCAGGGAGATAAAAAAAATAAGCAATAACGAACTGGGCATTACAATATCACTTGGAGAACAGACAAAAGATGTTTACCGGCGCTGGTTTGATGCCGGAGCACACCGGTACCTGCTGAGGATAGAAACATCAAACCCGGAGCTGTATAAAAAAATACATCCCGGAGACGGCAGACACGATTTCAACAGGCGCATTGAATGCCTGCAGTCCCTGAAAGATATCGGTTACCAGACCGGTACAGGAGTAATGATCGGACTGCCTTTCCAGACAATGAATGATATTGCCGATGATATACTTTTTATGAGAGATTTCGATATTGATATGATAGGCCTCGGGCCATACATTGAGCACAAGGATACACCGCTATTTCAATACCGTGATAAAATTATGCCTCCTTCTGAAAGGTTCAGCCTTACGTTGAAAGTAATTGCCCTGCTTCGTATTATTATGAAGGATATCAATATTGCGGCAGCAACTGCAATGCAGGCAATTGATCCGATGGGCCGGGAAAAAGCTCTTATGGCAGGTGCCAATGTCATCATGCCGAATATTACCCCGGGCAAGTACAGGGACAGCTATAAGCTATATGAAAACAAACCCTGTACAGATGAGGAGGCCGAAGATTGCACAAACTGCCTCGAGGCCAGGATCCATATGACCGGTGATGAAATAGGATATGGCGAACGGGGAGATTCAAAGCACTATGCACGGAGACGGGGAAAAGGTGGTACCGGTGGGTAGTGATACCATATCTTTTGTAAAATTTTATTACATTGGCATGCTAATTCCAAATCTAACAATTAAATGCCATGACAAGATTATATCTCCTCGTAGTTTTCCTGCTAACCCTTTCCAGAGTTGAGGCACAGGCTGACCTGAGCTACTATCTTCCCGAAACAAGCTATGATACAACCATACCCTCTCCCGAAGAGTTTCTGGGTTACCAGATTGGTGAATGGCATATGAACCATACACTGCTGGCACAATACATGAACATTATCGCAGAGAAGTCCGGCAGGGCCATGATATATGAATATGCCCGGTCATACCAGCAGCGTCCGCTGTATCATCTTGTTATTACTTCAGAAGAGAATCAGAGAAACCTGGATGAGATCAGAAGGAACCACCTGGCGCTTACCGATCCGCAGACTTCTGCCGGTATCGATGTTGCCGGCATGCCTGCAGTTGTCAGGCTTGGTTACGGGGTTCACGGAAATGAGCCGAGCGCACATAACGCAGCACCTCTGGTTGCCTACTACCTGGCAGCCGGACAGGGTGAAAAAGTGAGAGAAATTCTTGATAATCTCGTGATAATTATCGACCCGTCGCTTAATCCTGACGGACAGGACCGGTTCGCGAGCTGGGTTAACCGCTACAGGAGCCACACACTCAACCCCGATCCCAACAACATCGAATTCAATGACGTATGGCCGGGGTCACGCACCAATCACTACTGGTTCGACCTGAACAGGGACTGGCTGCCGGTGCAGCACCCTGAAAGTTATGGCCGCGTAAAGGCATATCACAACTGGATGCCGAATATCAACACCGACCATCACGAGTTCGGCTCCAACTCAACATTTTTCTTCCAGCCCGGTGTGCCGGAAAGGGTTAATCCCCGCACACCGCAACGCACAGACGATCTGACTCTTGAGGTTGCAATGTACCACGCCAGAGCTTTTGACGAGATCGGGCAGGTCTACTACACACAGCAGGGTTTCGACGACTTTTACTACGGTAAGGGATCCACCTACCCTGACGTCCATGGCAGTATAGGTATACTTTTCGAGCAGGCATCGACCCGCGGGCACCGCAGGGAAACAATTCACGGGACAATGGATTTTGCCGAAACCATCAAAAACCAGGTGGTTGTCTCACTTTCATCAATTGAAGCGGGGGTGAATATGAGAGAAACTTTACTTAACCACCTTCGCTGGTTCTATACTTCGGCCGTGGAGGAAGCTTCAGCGGAAGCTTTCCAGGCATGGATCTTTGGTGACCGGTATGACCAGGGCAAAAACTATCACCTTCTTGACGTTTTATGCACCCATGAAATTGATGTATATGAGCTAAACGAGCAGGCCGATATTGAAGGCAAGATATTTTCTCCCGGTTCGGCATGGGTAGTGCCGGTAAGGCAGCCACAGTACAGGCTTGTCATGTCGCTGTTCGAGAAAGTGCTGGAGTTTGAAGACAGCCTTTTTTATGATGTGTCGACATGGACCAAGCCGCTGGCGTTCAACATGGATTACGGCAGGGTAACCTCTGCCCGCGATCTTGGCCGCCTGCAGGGCCCGGCAGTTGAAAGCCCTGCAAGGCCCGAAGGGGTGCTGACCGGAGGAATGACAAATAATGCCTACCTGTTCGCATGGGACGACTACTATGCTCCCAAAGCGCTCTATTATTTGCAGAACAACGGATTGCGCACCAAAGTTGCTACAGCGCCCTTTTCGATTGAGACACCGGCTGCAGGGGAAGTCGATTTCGGCTACGGAACCATCATGGTGCAGGTTATGGCACAGGATTGTCCTCCTGAAGATGTTTACCGGCTGGTTGATGAAGCAGCCCGGCTTGCAGGTATAGAAATATATTCTGTTGAAACAAGCTTTTCGCGGGAGGGAATTCATCTTGGAAGCGGCAGCTTTGCAGATATATCAAGACCCGATATACTTATGCTGATCGGTTCAGGCACCAACAGCCGTGAAGCCGGCGAGGTATGGCACCTGCTCGACCAGCGGTACAATATGCCTGTAACAAAGGTTGAGATAGAGAGGATCAATTCAATGGACCTGGGCAGGTACAACACGATAGTGATGGTATCGGGCAGCTATAATGCAATAACCGATTCGGGTAAAGCATCTCTCAACCGCTGGCTAAGGGCCGGAGGCAATATAGTGGCCTTCGGCGCAGCCAACCAGTGGCTTGCAAGGAATGACTTCGCATCAATAGAGTTCATTTCGCCCGACGAGCAGGAAGAGCCAGAATTCCTGCCCTACAGCACAAGGTCTGAGCACAGGGGGGCCAGAAGGATATCGGGCACAATCTTCGAGACAAGTCTTGATATCACCCATCCTGTAGGTTACGGTTTCAGGGATGAGTTCCTGCCCTACTATGTTACCGGAACACTCGCTGCAAAGCCGGATAAGGACAGCCCCTTTGCCAACCCGCTGCTTTACACCGACAATTCGCTTATAAGCGGCTATGCATGGGAACCCTATACCAATCACCTGGATAACACGGCAGGTATACTGATCAACTCAAGGGGCAGGGGAAACATAATCTCGTTCATGCACAACCCCAACTTCAGGGCGTTCTGGTTCGGTACAAACAAGCTATTTGCAAACTCACTCTTTTTCGGGCAGATCATGGGGAGATAGGATAAACTTAGCTATTCAGGTTGTTGTTCCGTCATGGTTGGTCATCCGGATTTCGATGGACTTTGCATAACTTCTTGGCCTGATCCCATGACCGTATCTTTTTGAATATACCCATGAAAACTCCGCTCCAAACAGTAAAATAAGACAGGAATAGGTAACCCAAAGCATAAAGATTATAATACTGCCCGCAGCACCATAAATATTTCCGGGACTGGCTTCGCTGAAATAGATGCTCAGCAGCTCCTTACCGACTGAAAATAAGAACGATGCTATTATTGCTCCAATCCAGACTGTTTTCCACCTGATATGAGCGTCGGGAAGGTATTTGAATATAAGAGCAAACAGCAAAGTGACAACCGCGAACGGAATCAACAGGTTAAGCATTTGCAGCAGGTAAAGGCTTAATTCGGGAAACCATGTACCGATATAACTCTGAAGCGC
>SKND01000062.1 GCA_007120695.1 Bacteroidales bacterium
CACCTCAAAATTCCCTCTTATTACCGGTACGTCCAGCATGGCAATGTTATCCTTATCACCAGCAAGGGCATAAATAATGATACCCAGTATGAGGCCGCCGATAATAACAGTTGTGATAATTATATTTCGCTTCATTATCTGATAATTTGTTTTAAAAACTTATAGTTAAAACGTAATAATTGTTTGGCAGTATATGGAAATCCCTGTCAAAGAAACAAAAAAATGGCGCTGAAAGTTCATGCTTAACGTTTTTTAACCTAATCATGGTCTTTATACATGCTTTGATCTATCCGGCATTTAGCTTACTTTATTTCATTGGACCGGCAAACAAACTAAAGGTTTAATTCACTTTGGTCTTTTTTTTGGTTTCGACGGAATTGCTTCAACAACAGGGTTTGTTTAATTCAATATCCGGGTTCGTTTAATTCAACAATCAGATTTGTATGCAGACCCCTGATTTTACTCCTTTATGAGGTTGATCACATCTCCTGCAAGCTTTTCTGCATTTTCCCGGTCTTCTCCTTCAGAGTAGATCCTTATTATAGGCTCGGTATTTGATTTCCGCAGGTGAACCCAGCCTTCGGGCATATCTATCCTGATCCCGTCTGTATCATTTACAGAATAGTCTGAATAGTGTTTTTTGATTTTCCCGAGCAGCTTGTCGATATTGATACCGGGCGACAACTCCACCTTGTTCTTTGAAAGGTGATAATCTGGATATTTATTTCTCAACTCACTGCACTTAATTCCCTGTTTTGCCAGGTATGACAGAAACAATGCAATACCAACCAGTGCATCACGGCCGTAATGCAATTTGGGGTATATAACACCTCCGTTGCCTTCACCTCCAATCACCGCGCCTGTCCGTTTCATCTCTGCCGTTACATTCACTTCTCCCACTGCAGATGCGTGATGCCGGCCACCATAACTTTCGGTGATCTCTTTAAGTGCCCTTGTAGATGACAGGTTTGAAACCGTATTACCCGGCATGCCGTCCAGAATGTAATCTGCCACTGCCACAAGGGTGTATTCTTCGCCGAACATTGTTCCGTCTTCATTAACTATTGCCAGCCGGTCGACATCCGGATCTACTGCGAAACCAAGATCTGCTTTGCCGGAAACAACTGCCTGTGACAATACCTGCAGGTTCTCCGGCAGGGGTTCAGGGTTATGCGGGAAATTTCCGTTGGACTCACAAAAAACTTCAATTACCTCTTTAACACCCAGCATTTTGAGCAACTGCGGCAAAACCAGTCCCCCTACCGAGTTTACACAATCTATGGCAACCGTGAAACCGCGGCTCTTAATAGCATCTGTATCAACAGCAGGCAAAGCAATGGTAGCCTCTATATGTTTTATTGCATAACCCTTGTCGGATGTGTATTTACCCAGTTTGCCGACCTCTGTATAATCAAATTTCTCATGATCTGCAATTTGCAGTAAATCCTCTCCGTCTGCTGCAGAAAGGAATTCTCCTTTATTGTTAAGCAGTTTCAGTGCATTCCATTCTGCCGGATTATGACTGGCCGTAAGAATAATACCACCATCACCATTCGCAAATTTTACGGCCATCTCCACGGTAGGCGTCGTAGCCGGTCCCAGATCCACCACATCCACACCCATGCCCATAAGCGTTCCGCAAACTATATGGTTTACCATCTCTCCTGATATCCTGGCATCACGGCCAACCATTACCTGGTATTTTTCTTTTTGCTCCTGTTTTTTAAGCCACATTGCATAGGCCGAAGTAAACTTAACTATATCGAGGGGAGTTAGTCCTTCTCCCGGATACTTCCCAATGGTGCCGCGGATTCCCGAAATTGATTTTATAAGTGTCATGATTGCCGTTATTTGGTTTTTTAAAATGGAACACGAAGGTAATTCAATCTGAACAATAATCCGAGAATATTTATTAAAAAACAAGAAAATTTCCGGGATGCTTTTAAGAGTCATTTATGCATTAAAATTACTCAAATTGAAATGCATAAGAGATTGAAGATCCATCTGAGCGTAAATACTGGGTGTCCGGATAATAAATCCTGTTTATGGCGGTAAAAATATTAACTTTGCACCTTTGAAAGCTGAAGTTAATCCCCCGCAATAAAATAATTATCAGACCTACATGGAAAAAAAGAGAGACAATTTCCGGGACCATGGAAAAAGCCGAAAGGAACATCCCTTCGAAAAGTACCGGAAAAGCAAACCTGAACCAGGTAAAAGTGAGGCAGGAAAGGAAGAAATTAGTGGTTCACGAAAAAGAGACGCCGCAAACCGTCCTAAGTCACCCGGACCGCCTAAAGAGATAAGACTTAACAGGTATATAGCTAATTCCGGGGTCTGTTCCCGCAGAGAGGCAGACGACTATATTGTTGCTGGCCATGTTACGGTTAACGATAAACAGGTAAAAGAGGTGGGCACAAAAGTAACATACTCTGATGTTGTCAGATTCAAGGGACAGAGACTCAACCCTGAAAAGAAGGTGTACCTTTTGCTTAACAAACCCAAGGATTATATAACCACTGTTGATGATCCATATGCAAAGCGTACAGTTATGGACCTTGTAAGAAGCTCCTGCCGTGAACGTATCTATCCAGTTGGCAGACTTGACCGCCATACAACAGGATTACTCCTTTTTACAAATGATGGTGAATTGACAAAAAAACTTACCCACCCGTCGCATAAGGTAATCAAAATATACCAGGCAACACTTGACAGACCGCTGGAGAAGGCCGGCCTGGAGACTTTAGCCTCGGGAATTGAGCTGGATGACGGACCTGTTCAGGTGGATGAAATAAGCTGGATTGATGAGACTGATAAATCACAGGTAGGGATACAGCTACATTCGGGCAAGAACAGGATAATTAGACGCATGTTTAAACACCTTGATTACAAGGTGGTTAAGCTTGACAGGGTCTTTTTTGCGGGTCTTACCAAAAAGAACCTGCCCAGAGGTAAGTGGAGGTTCCTGAATGAAAAGGAGATTAATAGGCTGAAAATGAATATTTTCAGATAGTTAATTGCACATTATAATTGTCCGGGTGGCATTAAAGTACATCCTCTTGAGATATAGTTTAAGTAATGCAAAGAATTTTTCTGCTTGTTATAATCATGACCTTTCCGGGGCTGTTGGCGACCTTCAATATTGATGGTCAGGTCATACTGCAGGGAAGGGTTATCGATACTGATACGGAAGAACCGCTTCCTTTTGTTAATATAGTTTACAATGAGAGGGGCACGGGAACAACCACGAGTCTTGACGGATATTTCACTATAGAATC
>SKND01000330.1 GCA_007120695.1 Bacteroidales bacterium
CTCGACATTGATTCATCATCCCTTACCATATTCTGTATCACCTCACCCTGTACCAGTCCCCCGAAAAGTCCGAATTTATTATTGCCTGTGGTATAGTTCACACCAAGCGAGTAGTCCATGTGACCGTACTCCTGGTCCCTCTGTTCATGTGTTTTCCAGTAGGAGGTGTAACCAGCCTGCTGGTTCCACAGGTTATCACTCCCAAGGCTGCCGTCACGATCAAACAAGAAACCTCCTATTTTGAACCCCATTTCCAGCGCCTCATTAATTTCCCAGGCAAGGAAGAGGTTCATAGCATGTCCCTCATGGTACATATCATCAGAGCCGGAAAACCTGTCTGTTATCTCATAACCCTCTGTTCCCGCATAAGCCATTCCGTCGAGGGATCTTCCGGCCTGGTTACGATAAATATCATGCGGTATGGCATAATAGCCGCCGGCCTGGGTTATTAACTGGTAGGTTGCCCCAAGGGTAATCGAATTGTTAAGTACGGGAAGTCTGGTAAGCCATGCGGCACTTACCAGTGGTGTCAGTTCAGCCCTTGCCGAGGTGTGATAATATCCCCAGCCGGGGTATCTGTATCCCGGGGAATATAGCCGGTAACCCGGATAGAATCCGTAGCTCTGGTTTACAATGTCGAGGTTGTTTCTGAAGTCGAGATAGAAGTAGTTTGATGTTAGCGTATCACGGTCAAACCGTGAAAGATTTGCTGGATTTCTCTGAAGTGAAATTAACGGCTGTTCTGAAGTGAGTACCGATGCAGATTTAAAGTTTTCAGATCCCAGCGGATTCAGGAACGAGGGACTGAAGAAGAAATCAGATTGTTCAAAAGTCATCTCAAGCGGCCTGTCAGAGTTATACTGTGCGGTCAGGCCAGCAGGCAACAGAATTGCTGCTGCCAGGATAAGTGATTTTATTGGTTTCAACATTTCAGGGCATTTTTTATTTGTATCTATACCAATAAAGATGCAGAATCGCCCTGCAGGGTTGCGTTTAATTCCCCGAAAGGGAAATTTTTGTGAAATATTTACGGCCGCCCCATTAGGCAGCCGCTAAATGTGGTCTCCTCCTTTATTTAAACTGCTGCTGAAGCTACAATTATTTGTTTATCAGTGCAATGAGTGCGATGATCAGTGCCAGGAGAATGAGTGACATCATGACCCAGCCGGGAGCAGCGCCTGCCCTGGTTACCTGTGTTACTGTCTGGGTTTGAATAATATGATCGCTGCTAACTATGATTTTCCCTTCCATGTATGGGTGGGGAGTACATATATATGTATATTCTCCCTGGTCGGTAAATATCTCCGACCAGCTTTCGGCGTGCGCCAGCATTGGTGATGCGAATCGCTGGGGCCCTTCAATTGCCATGACATTGTGAATACCCGAGAATTCTCCTTCCATATATGTGAATACATCTTCGTTGATCCATTTGATTGATGTTCCGGGGGCAACCTTAACGACTTTAGGGAAGTATGAGTTACCTATGATGCGGACAATCACCTCTTCCGTTTCCGGCCCGTATACAACCGGTACCTCAACATCAGCTGAGCCTATTCCAAAGGGTGTGATCAGCCTGGTGGCCTTTTCCCTGAACTCATTCATCTCTTCTTCAGTGTAGGAGGGCCCGTCAGATAAAAATGTATCCGGACCATCTGCATCTCTGTCGCATACAAGAAGTCCTATAGCTCCCCGGTCGGTTGATCCGACTGCATGTGAAAGCATCAGGTAATTCCCTTCATCAGGCGGTATTCGAAATTCAATGACCCATGAATCTGATGGTCCTGCCGTCACCGTTTGTCCCCCGACGTGCCTGTTATCCGGATTTCCCTGCCAGTATGCGAAATCCCAGATAATACCCACGATATGGAAGGTTGAAAGCAGGTTGGGACCGGCATTGAGGAAATTGATCCGGACATAATCGCCTGGTTTACCAACTATAGGTTCTTCAACATAACGGAAAAGCTTGCCGTTAAAAGCTGTATACATAGGCTTGCCCTGGCCGTCAACTGCATCCTTGCCGCTGGCATAGTATTCATGCTGGAGCAGGTATATTTCAATATCAGGTTCTTTGTTCAGGATACGTTCCAGTTCAAATTTCTTCTTTGGTTTAACCACCATCATCCCGTATTGCCCGAATATTATATGCATCGGAATAGCATGTCCCCCGGGAGCGCAGTGGTACATGTATACGCCCGGCATATTCGCTTTAAAGACAACAGTACTGCTGTCGTTCGGCATTATTTTACCAAGATACTTGGAGGTCTGTGTATTGGCGGCATGGATAGATGCTCCGTGAGGGAGGATGCCGTCATTGACAATGGTAAATTCAACAATATCCCCTTCATTAACTATAATAGTCGGACCGGGTATCTTGTTATCTATGGTAAAACCTTTATACATAACGCCATTACCAATATAACTATCATTTTCCTGAAGGGTGATCCTTACCTTTACATCTGAAGGTGTATCCTGCGGAACATAACTTGTTGCGGGGATCGGCAGGCGGTTATCCCTGGCTATAATATCTATGAATTCAGTTTGCTCATATTCCAGTGGCGGGGTAGCTGCGGGTGCTCCAGGTTTGAGTGGTTCCGGGGGTCTGCTCCCAGCCGGATCGGCGGCAGGAATGTTTTCTGCAGATAATCCGTTAGACTGAGATTGCGCGGGTGAGAGTGAAGATGACAATGAAGATGACAATGAATTTGAGAGTGAAGGGGAGAGTGCGGCTGAAAGTGAATTTGAGAGAGTTGCGGGTGCAGGAATTTGATTCCGGGCAGAACGGCTTTCCTGGGCAGCAATTGTTGCAAGCAGTTCCTTTGCAACCAGGCTTCCTGCCCGTTCCTCACTTTTCAACGACGACATGAACAACCTGTTACATGCCTCACAAGCTGAAATGTTCTGATATACTGATGCCAGCAAGATAGCTATTAATATCATCACCGGCATAATTCCGATAAATCTTTTTTTTGATTTCATGGCATCAGCGGTTTTTTGTTAGAAAATTACATTTTCAATAAGCTTGAGTTAATTTAGACTAATTAATGTCAAATTTACAAAAAAATATTGAAGTACCGCAATACTAAAATAAAATAATCAATTTATATAATATTTTTCTGCACAGAAAAAGCCGGTCAGAATATTATTCTGGCGGCTCAGGGGTCAGCTGGTAGTTTGCAAATCTCTCTCATTACCGTTTTTTGCCATCCACATCGGTTAGCATGTTAGCCGCAGGGTGACTTCCCTGTTGTATTATGATGCGGGGTAATTAAAAAA
>SKND01000033.1 GCA_007120695.1 Bacteroidales bacterium
CATCTCCGGGTTTGTAGGAGGCGAGAACTATATCGCACTTAACGGCAAGTTTGTGTACTATCTCGAGTCCCTCTTCCCTGGTTATATCAATGGCGAGCGACTGCTTTCCCCAGTTTACACAAGAAAAGTAACCTGAAATGTCTGTATCCGGATCTTCTGTAGGCAGTTTCCAATGCCTTGTCACATCACCGCATGATCTGACATTCTCAACCTTGATCACCGTAGCTCCCATTTCTGCAAGAAACAGGCCAACACTGGGACCGGCAAGTACGTTAGCCAGCTCTATCACCTTTATACCCTTCAGAGGAAGCTCCATAATTGTAAAAAGTTTAAAATCACCTAAAAAAATTAATCTTATATAAGGTATCCAGTCATTTCCCGTATTCTTCTAATAAGTTGTTTTTCAGTATATTACTAAATCCAACTTATTGTCATATCCTGTTGAATATTAATTATTATAGTATCGTTAAGGGCTGTAATAAGATACCTGTATTAAACTTATATATCATGTCAGGTTTTTCCCCGTCTCATCAGTTTCGACCTTATATTTCCTGCCACAATAAATATTACTGCCGACCCTACACCCACAAAAGTCTCCTCAATGCTAAACCAGCCAAATTTATTTCCCATCACCGCAACCAGTACCGATACGGTGCCACCCGCAAACGCCCACCTTACCCCTTCACTGCTTATCCACCGGCGTTTGTAAATACCAAGCATTATTACAATTGCACCAATCGCCCTTATGGCATAAGAGACATAAGCGGCATCCAGAATAGCTCCATGAATAAATATAGCCATGGGAATTGTAATAACATTAACCAGTATAACAAGCCTGCGTGCAGTGGCGACTATTTTCTGATCCACCGCCGTCCTGTTGATCAGGCTGTGGTAAATATCTTTTGTAGCTATCGTTACAATGGCAAAATTGACGGGACCGACAGTCGACAATATTGCAGCCAGTATACCCGCCAGCGCAAGTCCACCCAGCACCGGGTGTATAAACCCCGGAGTAGTCATCAGGGCCGGTAAAACCATCTTGGGATTTGTTATGGCTGCTGTATCGAAAAAGAACCCTGTCCTTGCCATAAGACCCAGAAGGGCCACCATTATCCCGAATGGCGCAATGATAAGGCTTGAGAGAATGGCTGAATTTCTTGCAGTTTTAACATTTCTTGCTGCAAAAATGGGCTGGATACTTGCCTGTCCCGCCATACCTCCCAGAACCCCTCCAACAACCAGGCTAAGGGCATAAGAGATGCCTCCGCTAAAGGGGTTGTACCAGTTATCAGGAGATCCCAGTTCAACAAGCCTCAAAGAGAGTGATTCAAAACCGCTTATCTTATCAAGACCCACAAAAAGCGCTATGCCGGTCCCCAGAAACATGACAACCACATGAATAATTCCCGTAATTGCCAGCGCATGCATTCCGCCCACATAGGTATATGCAGTGATGATCAGCGAGGAAATCAGCACTGAATTAACCCAGCTTATCTCAAAAAGCGGTCCCAGAACACTTGCGCAGGTCTGTAACTGCACATAAGAGAGAGTTATGTAAGCAACCAGAAAAGCAATGGCAGAGACACTCCTGGTCCTTTTACCGAAAAGGGTTTCCAGCATTTCACTTACCGTATGCACATTTTTATTCCTGTAGTGCCGGGCAACAGTAAACCCAATAATTATCATACCCAGGGCCGTTGATATATTGTAGAGTACGGGCTGCATGGTACCTGAAGTAAACGCCTTTTCACTCACTCCAATAGTGCTCATCCCGCCAAGCCATTCGGAGGCAACCACCACCGCACATGCCACCAGTCCCATATTCCTCCCCGCCACCAGGAAATCAGCAGCAGATCTGCTCGCAATTCTTTTTGTGAACAGCGACACCAGGATAATGAACAGAAAATAGCTCAGTATAACAGTAAGGTAAATGTTCATGTTTTGCTTGTAACATTGATAAACAAAACTAACACTTGAAGCCGAACAGAAACAAGATAAAAATCAGTTTATATCTTTAATCCATCCTCTCTCACTATGTTTAACAGCAACAATGCTCCGGGTCAGAGATGGAGAATAAATCAGGTAAGAGATGGGGAATAAATCAGGTAAGAGATGGAATATAAATCAGGAGATTGAGTATAAATCAGGTAAGAGATGGAATATAAATCAGGAGATTGAGTATAAATCAGGTAAGAGATTGAGTAAAAATCAGGGTCAGCAGTTGGGGTAAAAGAATTTTTCCAGGCATGCCTGTTTGTTCAAATCAGCGCATCATATAGCAGTTCAACAGGATGGAAGGCCTTTCTGCCGGTGCCGTCAAAGATATGATGCCGGCAGCTGGTGCCGGGAGCGGCAATCATAGTCCTTTCTGATGCCCCCCTGACTTCAGGGAACAGCACCAGTTCACCCACCTTCATCGACAAATCATAATGCTCTTTTTCATATCCGAATGATCCGGCCATACCGCAACATCCTGATTTTATTTCTTTAACCCGGTAGTTGACCGGAATGGAAAGCATTTTCAGTGTTGAGGCCGTGGAAGCCACGGCCTTTTGCTGGCAATGACCATGAAGAAGGATCTCCGCCTGTTCGCCTGTAAACATTCCGGAACCAATCTTTCCGGCTTCGGCTTCCCTTGCAATAAATTCGTCAATCATAAGGGCAGAATCAGCCAGCCGTTTTGCAGCAGTGAACAGATCTTTTCCGGCCAAATCGGGATATTCATCCCTGAAACTCAAAATGGCTGATGGCTCAATCCCCACAATCATGGCACCGTTATTTTTGTCACTGATCAGAGTCTCAATATTCTTCCGGGCTATATCCCTCGCTTTCCGAAGGAAACCTTTCGAAATAAATGTTCTGCCGCTTACGCCGTGGTTTGTCACACCTACCCGGTATCCAAGCCTTGTAAGGAGTTTTACTGTCTTAATGCCGGTAACTGTATCATTGTACTGCGAAAATTCATCAACGAAGAGCAGCACTCTCCCTTTTTCTCCTGTTCCTGAATTCAGCTCGTAAAGATTCCTCTTCAGCCAGCTTCTTAGTGTAATTTTGTAAAGTGCAGGGATACTCCTTTGTGCTGCAAACCCCGTAAATGACTTGATCAATCCTGCCAAAAACCTGTTACTCACAAAAAAATTGAATAATCCCGGAAACAGAGACCCCATGCGGTTTATGGTCGTAATATTTGCTACCATCCACGCTCTGAGAGGTATACCGTTGGCGTCATGCCAGTGCTGCAGGAATTCAGCTTTCAGTTTGGCCATGTC
>SKND01000139.1 GCA_007120695.1 Bacteroidales bacterium
AAAAACCCGGAATAACATCTAACACAATGAGCATAAAAAGCAGAACAAAAGTCCGCGAAGCACTTGTTTCCAGCGACCTGGAAAGAGAGATAACAGTAAAAGGCTGGGTAAGGACCCGCCGTGGCAATAAAAATATTGCCTTTATAGCCCTCAACGACGGCTCTACTATTAATAACATTCAGGTAGTTGCCGATGTTCCTGCTTTTTCTGAAGATCTGCTCAGACAGGTAACAACCGGCGCATGCATATCTGTAAACGGCACCCTTACAGCCTCACAGGGCGGCGGCCAGAAGGTGGAGATTATAGCAAAAGAGATAGAACTTTACGGACCTGCCGATCCGGGCACCTATCCACTTCAGAAGAAAGGCCATTCCCTTGAGTTCCTCAGGGAGATAGCGCATTTACGGCCCCGCACCAACACTTTCGGAGCCATCCTCCGGCTCAGGCATGCGATGTCATATGCCATTCATAAATATTTCAACGATAACGGCTTTTTTTACCTCCATACCCCTATCATCACCGGATCAGATGCAGAAGGCGCCGGAGAGATGTTCAGGGTTACCACCCTTGATCTGAATGATCTGCCGCGTACTGAAGAGGGAAAGATAAACTACAGGGAAGACTTTTTCGGAAAGGAGACAAACCTTACCGTCTCGGGTCAGCTAGAAGGCGAGCTTGGCGCACTGGCACTTTCGGAGATATACACTTTCGGCCCAACCTTCAGGGCTGAAAACTCCAACACCCCCAGGCACCTGGCAGAATTCTGGATGATAGAACCAGAGATGGCCTTTTACGATATAGACGACAACATGGACCTGGCCGAAGATTTCCTCAAATACCTTATCCTTTATGCGCTGGAACATTGCCAGGAAGATCTGCAGTTCCTTAACGACATGTACGACAAGGAGCTTATTGACAGGCTCAACTCCGTTATCAGCAACGAATTCATACGCATAACATATACAGAGGCCATTGACATTCTTAACGCCTCGGGTCAGAAATTTGAATTCCCCACCCACTGGGGCGCCGACCTGCAATCGGAGCATGAACGCTACCTGGTTGAGAAGCATTACAAAAAGCCTGTGATAATTACCGGTTATCCGGCAAAGATCAAGGCCTTCTACATGAAGCACAATGACGACGGCAGGACGGTACGTGCGATGGACGTGCTCTTCCCGCGCATAGGCGAGATAGTAGGCGGCTCCCAGCGCGAGGAGAACCTTGAAAAGCTTCAGAACAGGATAAAGGATCTCAACATACCGGAAGAAGAGCTTTGGTGGTACCTTGATACCCGCCGCTTCGGCTCTGCCCCCCATGCGGGATTCGGGCTCGGTTTCGAGAGAATGATGCTCTTTATAACAGGAATGAGCAATATCAGGGATGTCATTCCATTTCCCAGGACACCCAATAATGCTGATTTTTAATCAGGTAACGCTTTCGCGGAAGAAGACGCAGGGCAGTTACGAATCCGTTATGTTATTAAAAATATTTTGTAAATTGCCGGCTCCGGGAATATGACAAAAACATGTCAGCCGGCAGTATGGCCAGCAAGCTATGTTAAAGCAGAGACTACAGCAAAAGTTACTACAGAAGCTATCCCCGCAGCAGATCCAGATGATCAAGCTGCTGGAGATTCCTGCCATACAGCTTGAGCAGCGGATCAAGAAAGAGCTTGAAGAGAACCCGATCCTTGAAGAGGGTGAAGATGAGGATTATGACAACCCCGAACAGGACGATCAGGATGACAACTCTGCCGAAGACCGCGAAGCGGAAGATTTTGAAGGAACCGGCAAGGAAGAGGAGGAGGTCAGAGATAAAAACGACAATGACAACGAAGAGTTCTCGCTGGAGGACTATATTGAAGATGACGATATCCCCAACTACAGGCTCAGCACCAACAATTATTCCGACGACGACAAAAGACCGGAGATCCCGCTCAGTTCATCAACCAATTTCCACTCACATCTTGAAAGTCAGCTTGGCATGAGATCGCTTACCGGGAAGCAGGAGATGCTTGCCGAGTATATTCTCGGCAATATAGACGAAGACGGCTATCTCCGGCGCAAGCTTGAATCGATAGTAGATGATCTCGCCTTCACGCAGAACATCATCACCTCTGAACTGGAGCTTTACGAAATCCTTCAGATTGTGCAGGATTTTGACCCTGCGGGTGTCGGTGCGCGGGACCTGCAGGAATGCCTGCTGCTGCAGCTGGAGCGCAAAGACCAGTCCGATCCCTCATTAGTTTTGGCCCGTAAGATCATCAAATCGCATTTTTTGGAGTTCACGCGCAAGCACTACAACAAGATAGTCAAGCGGCTGAATATTACCGAAGATGATCTGAAAGGGGCCATTGACGAGATACTTAAGCTGAACCCGAAGCCGGGAAGCTCCTACAGCGATGCCATGCAGCACACATCGCAGCATATAGTTCCCGATTTCATCCTCGATCTGAAAGATGGCGAATTTGTTTTGACCCTTAACTCACATAATGTTCCCGAACTTCGCATAAACCGTACCTACAGTGAGATGATCGAGACATACTCCCACAATAAAAAGAAGCGGAGCAGGGAGGATAAGGATACCATAAACTTTGTAAAACAGAAGCTCGATTCGGCCAGGTGGTTTATCGACGCTATCATCCAGAGGCAGAACACCCTTCTGCTTACCATGAATGCCATCATAGATTACCAGAGAGAGTATTTTGAAGAGGGAGATGAGACCAGGCTGAGACCCATGATCCTTAAAAATATTGCAGAGAAGACGGGACTGGATATCTCCACAATCAGCCGGGTAGCCAACAGTAAATATATCCAGACCCACTTCGGCATATTCCCGTTAAAATCTTTCTTCTCAGAGGGATTGCAGAGCGATTCGGGCGAAGAGGTATCAACCCGCGAAATAAAAAATATTCTGGCCGATTGTATCGATAAGGAGGATAAGCGCAAACCCCTCACAGACGAAAAGCTTGTCCTGATACTTAAAAATAGGGGTTACAATATAGCCCGCCGGACAGTTGCAAAATACCGGGAACAGCTCAACATACCCGTTGCCCGCCTGAGAAAAGAACTGTAACACCAAAGTTAAAATCAATTCATGCAAACAGCGCTCGCAAAGTTCATTTCCATATTGTTCCATCCGCTCATCATGCCACCGGTGGGAATGTTGCTCTTGTTCAATGCCGGCACCTACCTTGAATTTCTCTCATACCCGCAAAAGAGGGCTATTTTCCTTATCCTTTTCATAGGAACCACCGTACTGCC
>SKND01000300.1 GCA_007120695.1 Bacteroidales bacterium
TATTAGATGAGCTAAAAGAGTCATTTAAAAAAGGAAGTGTCCTGACAAGGCTAATTTACATAAACCTTGCTGTTTTTGTAGCAGTCAAGCTGATACAGGTGGTATTTTTCCTGTTCAGCACCGGACAGCCCGGCACCTTTTTTATTATCGACTGGCTTGCCGTGCCGGCGAGTGTCACAGACCTTCTGTCGCGTCCCTGGACCATCTTTACTTATATGTTCCTGCATGAGGGTTTGCTTCATATACTTTTCAATATCCTCTGGCTTTACTGGTTCGGAAGGATATTTCTCGAATACCTGGATGGGAAGAAGCTGCTGGGGGTTTACCTGCTGGGGGGACTTGCGGGTGCGTTGCTGTATATTTTCGCTTTCAACTTTTTTCCGGCTTTTGCACAGGTTCTTCCTGTGTCACGGGCGCTGGGGGCGTCGGCGGCAGTACTTGCAGTGGTTATCTCCATTTCGGTATATGTACCCAACTACACACTGAACCTGGTATTTATCGGACCTGTGCGACTAAAATACATTGCACTGGTAATGATCATTCTCGATTTGATTAGTATTTCCGGGAGCAATGCAGGAGGCCATATAGCTCACCTTGGCGGGGCTCTTTTCGGGTGGTTTTTCATAAGACAATACAGGCAGGGAAGAGACATAACAAGGGGTATAAACACACTTGTTGAGAAGCTTGCAAACCTTATGAAACCAGGCAGAAAGCTGAAGGTTGAATACCGCAAAACACGAACCGACTATGAATATAACAGGCAACAGGCAGAAAGGCAGCAACGTATTGATGATATTCTCGACAAGATATCCAAATCAGGATACGACAGCCTGACCAAAGAAGAGAAAGAGCTGCTTTTCAGAGTAAGCAAAAAGCCCTGAGCGCCTCCCTCATCTGACCATTAGCAGACTCTCGCATGCAGACTGCAATAACATGTTGGGAAATGATCCATATGCAACATGTATCTACGGCCTCACGTGCCTTCAACAAAAGGTTAATAGACAATCAGGAAAAAAGTTTAGTATCTTTAGCCCTGGTAAGCATAAAGAAAATGATTATTTCGCTTATCGCGGAATATAACGAAACAAGTTGAAAATTTCAGATGGGGAGGGATAACAGGAAAGGGAGGCCGGCAGGGAGAAAGAAGAACTTTTTTACTCTCCTTAAGAGTAAGCTGAATGTACTTTTACATAATACCATTTTGCTTATCAACATCATTTTTGTAATCCTCCTCCTTCTCTCCTACCTCTCCGCCCGTACCAGTCCCCAGGACCTCTGGATCCTCTCATTCTTCGGGCTCGGGTATCCGGTTCTGCTTTTAATAAACACAGGTTTTCTGATCTACTGGGCGCTGAAAAGAAAATGGCTCTTCTTATTATCGCTGCTGACCATACTGCTGGGCTACAACCATGTAAACAACACCTTCCAGATCAGGTTCTACCAGAAGCAACCATCTGTACTGGATAATACCTTTACCTTTCTGTCATACAACGTCAGACTTTTCAATCTCTACAACTGGATCGACGATCCCGGGGTAAAAGACAATATTTACGAATTTCTGCTCAGCGAGGATCCGGATGTGCTTTGTATACAGGAGTACTTTTTCAACCTTGAAGATCCGTACAACGAGACCAGGAACTTCAGAAGACTGCATGACCGCTACAGCCATATTGAATATTCAAGCTCAAATAACAGGAATTTCAATTTCGGCATTGCAACATTCAGCAGGTATCCCATTGTCGGCAGGGGCAAAATAGAATTTGTCAACAGCAGCAACATCAGCATATATACTGACATAGCCATTAACAACGATACGGTAAGGGTTTTCAACAGCCATCTCCAGTCAGTGCAGTTCACCCAGGATAACATTAACTTTCTCGACAGCCTGGGCAAGTATGATAACCGGAGAAACATAGCGGCGTTAAGGGATATAGGATCAAGGCTAAGGCTGGCCTTTGAAAGAAGGTCCCGTCAGGTGGAGATCATTGTTGGCCATATTCAGGAGTCGCCTTACCCTGTAATTATTACAGGCGATTTTAACGATACGCCGGTCTCCTTCACCTATAGGAGGCTCCGCAGTCAGAAGCTGGAAGATGCTTTTGTACGTTCAGGGAGCGGAATTGGCAACACCTATGTTGCCAGGCTGCCCCTTTTCAGGATAGATTATATTCTCCACAGCTGGGAGCTTGAGTCATTCTATTTTGAAACTCCCAGGATAGAGATGTCCGACCACTATCCGCTTAAATGCGAGTTTTCGTTCAGAAAGGCAGCCGTTCAAGATCAACGTTCCCCCCCGTAAGGATCATTCCCACCTTTTTTCCCTCAAATATTTCCCTGTTCTCAAGAATTACCGCCAGCGGAACCGCAGCAGAGGGTTCGGCAATCAGCTTCATCCTTTCCCAAATGATCCGCATGGCCCTGATGATAGTCTCTTCTTCGGCGCAGAGTATATCATCCACATATTTTCTGATAATTGCAAAAGTCAGCGGACCCAGCGCTGTAAGCAGTCCGTCGGCCACCGTGTTGGGTTTTAGCGGAGGCTGCAGCACCCCGGTTTTGAAGGAGCGGCAGGCATCGTCGGCATTTACAGGCTCGGCGGCAATAACCATCGTCTGGGGCTGCATGCTCTTAACCGATATGGCGGTCCCGCTTAGCAGTCCCCCGCCACCCACCGGCGCCATAACTACATCAAACGGTCCGCTTTCTTCAATCAATTCTCGGGCAGCCGTCGCCTGTCCGCAAACAACATCAAAATTGTTATAGGGATGGATAAATGTCGCACCCGTTTCGGACACCACCCTTTCGAGGGTTGTCTCCCTTGCCTCGAGGGTAGGGGCGCAAAAAGTAATCTGGGCCCCGTATCCCGCAACAGCTGCCTGTTTGATATGTGGCGCCGTCTCCGGCATCACTATATAAGCTTTTATCCCTCTGTTACGTGCTGCAAGAGCAAGTGCCGCTGCATGATTTCCTGAAGAGTGCGTGGCCACCCCTTTTTCCGCGAAAGCGGAATCAAGGGAGAGAACTGCGTTGGTGGCGCCCCTGAACTTGAAGGCACCCACCATCTGGAAGTTCTCGCACTTAAAATAAATCTCACAACCGGCAATCTTGTTAACAGAACGGCAAGAGAACACGGGAGTCCGGTGCACCAAACCGCTTATCCTGCTGTGCGCCTCCAGAACATCAGCCCATTGCGGAATTTTCATAAAATCGGGATTACCGGTTCTTCACATATTTGTCCAGCCACTCGGTGTATTCCCA
>SKND01000197.1 GCA_007120695.1 Bacteroidales bacterium
GTATTTATTTCGGCTCCCAGACCAGGTGTTTCACCGTCATGATCCAGTATTACTCCGAAAATCGTGTTATAATCCTCTTCCAGTGCTACATATCCAAATATTGGCCCCCAAAGTCCGCGCCCGTGTACGGGAATAATGAAGTTCCTCCTTCCGTCATCATCTCTTGATACGAATATTGGCAAATTTCTCTGTTCCAGGGGTTTTCTGAGCTCGTCACGTAAATTTACCGTGAATGCATCCAGGTCATCCTGTCTCTCACCAAGGTGATTGATCACATAACTCTCCACAATATACTGATCATACTCCTGTTCAACGTATGCATTCCTGTCGCTTACCTCCGTGGCCATGTCAGCTTTCTCTACCGATCTCAGGATATCAAGTTTTTTGGCAATCTCTATATTCAGTTCCTGGTATGGCCTCAGTATCGTAGCAACCAGTGAAAGTACAGCTGCTACAATAACAACCATTGCCGATGCATATAAAAATATGTAAGTATTACTACCCTTCTTCATTGCAATCATGTTTTTATTGATTTGATCCTGTGCCTGCCCTTTTAAGCCTCCTTTTGATATTTGCCTGCATTACATTATGATCTATAAGCGGGGCAAAAACATTCATAAAAAGAATTGCCAGCATCATTCCCTCAGGATATGCGGGATTCAGGACTCGTATCAGTATAGCCAGGAATCCTATCAGGAAACCGTAAATATATTTCCCCTGGTTTGTCTGTGTAGCCGTTACCGGATCGGTGGCCATGAAAACAGCGCCAAAAGCAAATCCTCCAAGCAACAGGTGTTCCCAGGCAGGAACCTCCATAAACGGATTCACGGCAAAGGCATTAAGTATCAACCCCATTGTTAAGCCACCTAAAAACACTGATGACATGATCCTGATGCTTCCGATGCCGGTAAACCATAATATTCCTGCACCTATCAGAACTGCGAGGGTAGATGTTTCTCCCACCGAGCCGGGAATTGTTCCGAGAAACATCTCCAGGGAGGATGGCATAGCCTCAATATTGCCGAGCGAGGCACTGGCCAGTGGTGTAGCACCCGAAAACCCGTCTACAATACCCTCTCCCTTTAACAATCCGCTTATCCACACAAAGTCACCCGACATATAAGTAGGATATGCAAAGAACAGGAATGCCCGTGCTGTAAGTGCGGGATTCAGAATATTCATGCCTGTACCGCCAAAAACCTCCTTGCCGATTATGACCGCGAAGATTGTTGCAATGGAAACCATCCAAAGCGGGACATCAACAGGAACAATTAGCGGGATGAGCATTCCGCTAACAAGAAAACCCTCATTGACCTCATGCCCTCTTATCTGGGCAAAGATAAACTCAACAGCCAGTCCGCTGACATAAGAAACCACAATTATAGGGAGCACTTTTATAAATCCGTGCAGGAACATATCCCAGAAACCGGCCTCAGTACCTGTTGCAATAAAATGCTGGTAACCGATATTCCACATACCGAACAAGAGTGCAGGCACCATGGCGATCACTACGATTATCATGGTCCTTTTCATATCGATGCTGTCGCGTATATGAGCACCCCGGTCTGTTACCTTGTCAGGCACGAATAAAAAGGTCTCAAATGCATCAAAAGTTGAGTGCAGCATCTCAAACCGGCCACCCTTTTGAAAGTGAGGCTTTATCTTATCAACTTGTTTCCTGAGTAACTTCACTTTTATTATAATTTGAAATTTACAATCGACAGAATTCTATTTCAGACCTGTCAGCTGGTTTCTTTAATCATCAGTTCGATACCTTCGCGGAGAATTGCCTGCACCTCTGTTTTTGAAGTACAGACATACTCACACAATGCAAGATCCTCATCGATAACTTCATAAATTCCAAGGTTCTCCATTTTATCAATATCTTCAACAATAATTGCCTTGAGCAACTGTTGTGGAATTATGTCCATGGGCAAAACCTTCTCATATTCCCCGGTCATGACAAAAGCTCTTGGACCACCATTATAGTTTGTGTCTGAAACATACTCCCGTCCGGGCATAAGCCATGAAAAAAAAGAACGGGAGGCACTGAACCGGTCAAGTCCGGGCGAAGCCCAACCCATGAATCTGTGATGATCACCCTCCGGGATAACCGTAAGCTGTGAGTCATAAAACCCAATAAAACCGTTTACAGGTATTCTCTTACCTGTCAATACATTTCCACTTATAAACCGGAGGTTACCTTCTTTTAAATTATCCCTGATCAGATTGGTTATATTGGCCCCCATCATCGTCTTGTAATACCGTGGTTTTAAAACTTCTGATCCGGTCAGGGCAACTATTCTGGAATAATCAACTACTCCGTTCAAAAAGAGCCTGCCTATGGAAAGAAGATTCTGCGGGTTGATATACCATACCGTCCCGTTTTTGTGAATCGGATCGATATGATGTATCTGGACACCTGCATTACCAGCGGGGTGAGGCCCTGAAAAATAATTAATCTGAACTCCCCTGGCCATTTTGTAGGTGTCTGGTGAAGGATAATCCGGGTTAATATTGAGATGGATTTTACCATCGGTCAGTTTACTGAGCACATTAATACCTGCCTGGAAATCGCCGGATGAATCCTTCATTATGAAATCATAATCGGGTGCCAGAGGAGCGGTATCAAATCCGGAAATAAAGATGGAACGGGGTTTATCATCCGGTTTTGGAATGATCCCGTATGGTCTCTGTCTCAGCAATGGCCACAGGCCGCTCTTAAGAAGGCGTTTAACAACATCCTCCCTGCTTAGATTCAAAGGGTCAGCTTTATCAAAATCCTCATACTCCATCTTCTCTCCGGCCTTTATAACGACCTCAAGAATTTTCCGTCTTTCTCCGCGATTAACAGCTACTACCCTGCCACTGGCAGGCGAAGTAAACAATACATCGGGATTGTATTTATCAAAAAACAGGGGCGTCCCTGCTTTGACCTCATCATCGACGCGAACCAGCATCTTGGGTCTGATACCGGGAAAATCAACCGGCTTTACGGCAAACTGATCCGGAAGATCAGGGTTTACAAGAATCTTCTCTGCTTTCCCCTTCAAGGGTATATCAAGTCCTTTATTAAGCTTTATTACCTTAGACATCTTTTATCATTGATGGTTCTTAAAATTGAACAAATTTAAATATTTTGCCCAAACCATTTGTGAAAATTCATAAATAAATCAATATTCATGAAACCAGCATCAGCCTTCGGCAGACAAAATAACATGAATTTTACATCAGGTACACATTGCCA
>SKND01000187.1 GCA_007120695.1 Bacteroidales bacterium
CTGCAACGCCTTCCAGCACGCGAATTCCACCCGTGTCATGTACCTCCCATCTGATATCGACTAATTGAGTGTTGTCAATTCTTACATTAAGAACCGCACCTGCCGGATTGGGATAAACTATAAAGGTGTAGCCTGAAAGATCGTGTAACACGCGGCTGCCGGTTATAATAAACTCAACCGGTTCTGACGGACTGGAGAAGCACTGTCCGTCAGTTACAATCACATAGTAGCTGTCACTCTGCTGTGGTTCAAACTCCTGCAAATCAGCACCCGTGATCATTCCGGCTTCCACCCCGTACCACTGGTTACCAACGGTTTCACTGCTTACCAGGGTGCTGTCCTCCTGTGTAATTTCAGGTGTGGGGGGCGAAGGTAAAACACTGAGTTCAATCTCTTCAGATATGGCAGGCAGTCCCGGCAGGCATGAACTGAGATCATCAGCCTCAACCCTCAGCTTAGCACCGTCATAAAGGCTTTCAGCGATGAAGTTTTTATCATTTCCGGAGAAAACCAGGTTATCATCAATATACCAGTTATATACAGCATGACCTTCATCATTGCTGAAGTGTGCAGTAAATACTGCCGTATCATTATCGCAAATCACGCCTCCGGGCTCTTCTATATATACATCCGGAAGCTGTACAGAACCGGGAAATGAGTCTCCCTGAAAAACCGCAATGCTGCCAAGGCGCAGTTCGGATCGCTGACCGCTTTCCGGATCTTCTCTTTCGCCGGTGTAGTAGTATCGCCAGAGAAGTTGCAGATAAGGCCGGTCATGCAGGTCCTCCGGAAGAGAAAAAGGACCGAATGAGCGACTGTGGCCGTCGCCATTGCACAGGTATTCAATAATTTCATCATTATCTGTTAAAAGATCGCTGAACTCCCCGTAATCATCAAGCCTGTACTGGAGCCGGATATTGTAGATCCTTGAATTTCTTGATACGGTACCGGCTGTGAACATAACATTAATATTTTCAGCATCACGGGTATCCATTGCCATAAGCAAGCCACCCAGCCTGCCTCCCGGGTAACCGGGATTACCATCTTCGTTACTCGTGTTGATAAATGATAAACCGCCACAGCCAAGGCCATTGATCCTTGTCCTCGTTTCCAGGTTATAAGCTCCGTCCGTATACCCTTGCTGTGCTGCTTCCGGTCCGGGATCGGCCGAATCCATATAGATAAAGGCCATATGCGGCGGATAGCTGCCGGGCACTGCTTCCGGGTTCCATCTGGTGAAATGGAAAAGGTCATCTGCTGCAGCTTCCCATGGTTCAGGGAAAAACGTTGTCTGCTCACCAAATACGGCTGTCAGTGATACATTCTCTTCACTATCAACCTTCAGGGGATTATCAAAAAACTCATCAGCCGAGTCACTGACCCATTTAATAAATTCAAAACCCCGGCCAGGTAAGGCAGTAACCGGTACCGGTACACCCCTGAAATATGTGCCCGTCCACGGAAAAAGCTCCTCTCCCGCTCTGCCGGTTATTCCCTCCTCTTCAACCAGAAGCTTGTTAACCCTCACGGTACCCATTGCAGGATCATTCACATCAATATGAAGGGTAAATGTACCGGGCAATTCAAAATAGTTTAAAATATGTCCGGTCTGATGATCGGGCCTCCTGTCGGCAAACCTCTCCATTCTGCTGATATTACCTTCCCAGTCCTCTATCCCGCCTCCCGGATGCCCCCACCGCTTCATATGCCGCATTATTTCAGGCTTCAGGGCCATCTTCGTCTCATCAAGTGCAGCTGCCATATATTCAGGCCTGAAAAGAGAATTTAAAAGATCGCCGAACCTGTTGATGAAATCATTCCTGAACCCATCGTTTTCAAGAAGGCTGCGGATAAGAAAGGTCGACCACGGCGGGTTGGGAGGCCAGCTGCTTCCATCGGGGTGGGTAGCATACTCCAGTGTATTCTGGTTATGAGGGTATAGCCCCTCAGTATTGCCGAAACCGAAATCAAAATCGTTAAAGGCCCATCTCCACCGGCCATCCCTTCCTGGTGCCGGATTATTTTCTGGTTCGCCGCTGTATCTCCAGTATTTAAGGTTATGGCCCGGCCAGTCGATATTATTGAAAAAAATATTTACAATAAAAAAATCAATATAATTGTCAATATCCATAAGACTTGCCAGGTGGCTGAACGCATCCGGTTCTGAAAGCGGGTTTTGTTCAACGAAAGTGATCATTTCACTGTAATGATCTGCGCTCCCGTTCCTGACACGTTGGTTTGATTCGAGGAAGTCCAGGTCCTCCTCCGCTATCCCGTACTTCCTCTCAAAATAATTTTCATCATATCTCTCCCTGATATTGTGAATACCCCAGTATTCGCCGTTAAGAAAAACAATGGCCGGCCGGTAATCCTGAATATCCCAGCCAAGGGGCTCCACAAGCTTGTGCATGAATCCGTCTCTGAACATGGTGCCGTACCCGTAAAAATCCTGTCCGCTGTTCCTTAATATGAGCCTTTTATACTGCTGGCCAACCTGGTCCGGGAAGAAGTCATATGCGAGATGGGTATTGCCATAACTTCCCCGTGCATATAACCGCAACGATTTCATAGGCAGAGCACGCGTTCCGCCGCCATGAATCCTGATGCCAGCCTTCTGTCCGAGAACGGTTTTCCCATCCTCAATAAACTCAAGCTGCGCAGGTACCTCCCACTCAATACCCCTCCGGAAGTAGTTTGCATTGGGCTGTCCGTACCATCCATCTCCATATCCGTTCTGCTCATATACAATACCAGGAACATAAATACCCGATTCGTGGTCAAATAGATTATCATTATCTGTCACTATACTGAAAACAGGCAATGCAGGAGTATCCAGATCGATAAAGTATGTCCCTGAAACGGGAGCAGAAGAAATATATCCCGGCCGGTGGGCAGCAGCCCTTAAGACATGAGCCTTTGCAATCTCTTCCGCCGGGGGGTACCATTCAATGCTGGCGGGTACTTCAGGGGGATTGGTACGGATTTCCGAGATGGAGTTGGGAATGCCTTCAAGACTTTCAAGGCGTAACGGTTCGCTATATACAGCAACCGTCTCGCCCGGGAAAGAGTTATCAAGAGTATACCTGATCACCACCTCAGGATCAGCATGTGTGATCTCTATCTCTGCAGTATCCTGGTAAAATCCGGTCGGCAGGGTCAGCACCGGAGATGTCAGTATCCCCTGATAGCTCACGTGATAATTTGCATATCCCGGCGTAGGATTACTGAAAAAAGCAAGTTCATCGCTCCCTGCACCGGTTCTCCCGTAAGAGATATCTCCGGGTACAGGAACGGGCGGGATCTCATCCACACGGCTGCCACCGGGTTCAGTAATTAAAATTTCTTCACCGTCAGAACTTATGGCAAAATTTGTATGCAGGGGCCCTGAAGCATTGCTCCTGTCTTTGCCGGATGCCCAGACCAGCAGGTACTCTCCCGGTTCAAGAGTAACATCAGGAAATATCCAGCGAAAAGGCCGGTCATAATCATCAGAGAGCCCATACCCTGCAAGGTTCACTGACTGGTTTCCCCGGTTGAATATTTCAATCCAGTCGGAAAAGTCGCCATCGTCGTCTGCAATAGTACTCAGGTTGGCTGCCATAATCTCGTTGATTACAGGATCGGAACCAGTCGTTGATGAATTTGATCCTGCTACGATCTGACCCGAAAAGAAAAGAGTATGAAAAATGATAGTTATAAGTAAGGATTGAAATATCAAGGCTGATATGCCGGTTTTCCGCTCATCCTCTTCTCCCTCAGAAACCGGTGGTTCGGTTCCGGATATATCTGTTTCAGCAGCCATTATATATAGTGGTGTTGGTAAAAGTGTTAAATATAGTAAAGTCTTATATAAGTGCAACGCAAAATGGCAAAGCTCATAAAATGTTGATGATAAAAATGTGATGATCCAATATTTCTCAACTTCTTTATCTAACTGAAATACAAGTTGTAATTGCCAGAAATCTATTAAGGCGGAATAATTGATGAATATCCGTGCAAAAAAATGAACAGCAGTGAAAAAAAACTGTAAAAAATTTTTTTATTTGAAAATTGGCAGTATGTTTGTGTCGAAAATATGTTATAAAACATGCACGTAAACAATTATAATAACTTCAATAATAACCCTTTGAACGATAATCCGTTCACAAGGCCGGAGGTTATTATGTGTAAATTTTAAAATTAAACCCTTAAATAAGCACAAAAGAGCCCTCCGGATAACCGGGGGGCTCTTTTTTTTGAATTCAAAAAGCTACTGAATCTAAGAATAACGAAATAATTTACAAACGGCAAATAATAGAAAAACAATCATGGAAACTACACAAAAGGAAAAAACTTCAGTTTTGCTTGACCAGCTGGAAACGGAAAAGGGAATAGACCTGGTAAAAACGACATTCTCGGGATTGCTCTCAGAGCAGCTTAACCTCTTCAAGGTTGTTGCCCCTCTGATAGTAGTAGAAGATACCGGAATTAACGACGATCTGAATGGTATTGAGAGACCTGTTCCGATATCCATCAGAGATATGCCATCACACAAAGTCAGTGTGGTACAATCACTGGCAAAATGGAAACGTTACCGCCTGGCACAACTCGGAGTAGAACCCGGAGAAGGGATAATTACCGATATGAAGGCCCTGCGGCCTGATGAGGATCTGGGACCAATGCACTCGGTATTTGTTGATCAGTGGGACTGGGAAAAGGTTATAACAAAAGAGCATAGAAACCTGCATTATCTCAAAGATACGGTAAAGAAAATCTACAAGGCACTGCGGATGACTGAAGCTGCTGTTGCATCCAAATACCCGCAAATAGAGCCGGTGCTGCCCGAAGAGATACAGTTTATCCACTCGGAAGACCTGCTGCTGAGCTATCCTGAATTATCGCCGAAAGAGCGTGAAACGGAAGTGGCTAAAAAATTCGGAGCTTACTTCCTTATTGGAATCGGCGGGGAACTCCCCGGCGGGACTATCCATGACGGACGGGCTCCGGATTACGACGACTGGAGCACATCTACAGGACAGTACAGGGGACTGAATGGCGATATTATTGTCTGGAACCCTTTAATACAATCTGCTTTTGAGCTTTCTTCAATGGGCATAAGGGTTGATGAGACGGTCCTTTACCGCCAGCTTGAGATAAGAAACTGCCTTGAGCGCAAAGAGCTGATGTTTCATAAACTGCTTCTTTCAGGCAAACTGCCCCAGACTATGGGAGGAGGGATAGGTCAGTCAAGGGTAAGCATGTTTCTGCTCAGAAAAAAACATATTGGCGAGGTACAGGCAAGTGTCTGGCCGGAAGAGTTACAACGCAGCACAGGAGATCAGCAGATAAAACTGATCTGACATAATTACACTGTATTGCATAAGATCAGCAGTAAAACTGATAAATTAAATCTTATTATACACTTGTCAAATCTCCGTTTTTCATTTTCTTTGCCAAAAAAAAGATCATGGAGGGACTGACAGGCGTATTTTTTAGTGTTTGCATCCTTGGTATATTTCTTCTTGCGGGTAAGATCCTAAGGGTTAAAATAAAGCTTTTCCAGCGGATCTTCCTGCCTGCTTCAATAATCGGCGGGTTCCTCGCCCTCTTCTGCGGCCCTTATATGGCCGATATTCTTCCCCCGTTCATTCTTGAAACATGGAGTGAGATACCGGGAATACTTATCAACTTTGTTTTTGCCACCCTGTTTCTGGGACTGGCAGTGCCGGGATTTAAAGTCCTCTGGTCACAGGGAGGCAGCCAGCTCTGTTTTGGCATGGTAGCGGGAACCGGCCAGTATTTCTTTGCATTGCTCATAACTGTGCTTGTCCTTATTCCGTTTTTTGATGTATCTCCCGTATTTGCCACCATACTGGAAATAGGTTTCGCCGGGGGGCACGGCACCGCTGCCGGAATGCGTACAGTATTTGAGCAGATAGGTTTTCCCGAGGGATCCGACCTGGCCCAGATGTCAGCAACAGTCGGAATCATCATAGCTGTCGTTGGAGGCATCTTTTATATCAATATTGCCATCCGAAAAGGATACTGCGTTAACCTTGATGAATCGAAAGGTATACCCGGGTACAAGAAAAGTGGTCTTGTTCCGGAACAATACCGCAAACCATCATCTACTGCCACTGTTGCCTCCGAATCGATTGAACCAATGGCCTTCCATTTTGCCATTGCGGGACTGGCCATTCTTGCCGGCTGGTTGATGCTGGCAGGCATAAGAAAAATACACCCGGTAGTTAGCGGGTTTCCGCTTTTCCCTCTTGCCATGATAGGCGGTATGATAGTACAGATAGTATCTGTCAGACTTAAAGTCGATAAATACTATGATCGCCAGAGCTTCGAAAGAATACTCGGTTTCTCGCTCGATGTCCTGGTAGTTGCGGCAATAGCCTCTATAAGACTTGATCTTTTTATTGAGAATATATGGCCATTTCTTATTCTTATGATCGTTGGTGTTTCCTGGCTCTATTTCTGCCTGATAATACTGGCTCCGAGAATGTTTCCATATAACTGGCTGGAGAGGGGTGTGACCGAATACGGCATGCAAAGCGGAGTGACTGCAATGGGACTGCTGCTGCTGCGTCTTGTTGACCCTAACTACAAGACAGATACTGCACAGGCTTTCGGTTTTAAACAGATGTTGTACGAACCGTTTCTGGGTGGAGGTCTGATTACGGCAACAGCACCCTTTATTGTAGTTAACCTTGGGGTCTGGTGGTCAATCGGATCTGCTGCAGCTATTATGATAGTCTTTATGCTGATTTCGTGGTTTAACGGCTGGACAGAGATTAACCCGGTCAAACACAAGCAACCAAAGATTCTAAAGAAGTGATCCGGTTTTTTTGGATTGATTTTTGTATCTTCAATCTGGATAAACAAACCAAAAAAAAACTGGATCCGTTAACCATTTTTTACAATAAACTGATAAGCAGATGAGATATTTTATTTCCCTTTTACTTTTATTCCTGTCTATTGCGCTATCTGGTCAGGACTGGACTGTAGTGGCTGATGACTGGCATTTTGAGACACAGATGGGCAAAGAGCCCGTAAGCGCTATGGATGTATATTCAAAGATCCAGGGCACTCCTTTTCTGGAGGATGATTTTGTTAATGGCTCTCTTATAACGAGAGACAGCCTAATGTATAAGGACGTGCCGCTGCGCTATAATATTTTCAAAGATGAGATGGAATTTCTCGTCGGTGGTGAGGATGTCCCCAGGGTCATTGCATCGCCACGAAACTTTCTTTTCTACTATCTTGAAGATAAAATATTTGAATATTTATCCTTCAGAGATAATTCGGGAGCCAGGCAGGGCTTTTTTGAAGTTATGAACCCCGGCGAGTGCCAGGTTCTTTTAAGGAGAAGGACCGATTATGCAGAACCTGAGGGAGCAAGAGGATTTGACCCCGCCAAACCTGCCAGGTTCGCTGAGCGGCGACCTACCTACTTCCTCCGCTTTGGCAGAGGTATACCTGAAGAGATCCGTTTCAGGCGCAGGAGCATACTGGACGCGTTTGGAGAAAAACGGGGCGAAATAGCAAATTTTGTCAGCGATAATAATCTTTCATACCGGAGAGCAGACGATCTTATCAGAATGGCTGAGTATTATAACCAAATTACCGGTAACTGATCCTGAACTACATTATATTGGTATCACCGGGAAAAACCTTAATTTTGAATATCGATCCACCAAAATTGAGTCTGAGGCAGTGATGCCCCGGTAAAAGATCCGGCAGAGAGTGAAAGAAAAGTCTAAATTTATAGAAAGCATCTTTTTCCCTGCACTTTTCCTTCTCGTAATATGGGGGGTAAAAGTGGCCGAAAATCTTTTTGGTTTCAGACTTGGAACCCTGGGCATTTACCCTTTAACTGTTAATGGTATTCCCGGTATATTATTTTCGCCACTTATACATGGCGACTATTCGCACCTGTTCACCAATTCAGGTCCTCTTCTTGTACTTGGGGCAACTCTCTTTTACTTTTACAGGGTAATTGCATTCAGACTGCTGGCACTTGCCTGGCTGATGACCGGTATATGGGTATGGTTCGGAGCAAGGGAAGCCTGGCATATAGGGTCAAGCGGACTCATTTATGCTATGGCCTCGTTCCTCTTTTTCAGCGGATTTATAAGGAGAAGCGTTGAACTGATAGCTATCTCGTTAGTCATAGTATTTCTTTACGGAGGAATGATCTGGGGAATATTTCCCCTTAGAGACGGCATCTCCTGGGAGTCACACCTCATGGGCGGCATTGCCGGATTTGTCCTTGCAGTATACTACAAAGATTACGGTCCGCAAAGGAAAAAGTACTCCTGGGAATACGAGGAGGATGACCCGGAAACGGGAGAGGACGAAACTGCACATGTGGTCGATAATCAGGCTTATGATCAGGTTGACAGCAGAACAAAAAAAGGTGCAGATCAATGAGTATTACCAGATGATGACACCAGGTCAGTGTAAATGATGATTACACTGTCAAATAACAGAAAGGATCAGGAATGACGGGAAAAGCATCACATTATTACAGTTTACTCGGCATTCAGGAAAATGCAGGTGAAAGGGAGATAAAAAATGCCTTCCGCAGGATGGCAAAGGCATACCATCCCGATATAAACAAATCAGGGGAAGCTCATGAAAAATTTGTTGATATAAATGAGGCATACAGCTACCTGATGAATCTCCATAACAGTGAGTCAGCAACAATGACCAGTCAGACCGCCTCTGACGAACATTACAGGCACTGGATGGAAAGAGAGAGGCAGAAAGCAAGGGCAAGAGCGGCACAAAGGGCCAGGATGAAGTTTAAGGAGTTTAAACAATCATCAATATACAGGACAACAAGCATGTTGTCGCTAATGCTCGATTATTTTCTTCTGATCCTGGGTGGATTTATAATTTTGGCTGCATTTCTGGGACTATATCAACAGGGACTTTATCTTGAGGATAACGGAGATGAGGTTTTTAACCTGACAGGTATTGTTGCAATAATTATCACAACACTTACCGGCACACTCTTTATAACACTTTCATGGGGCAATATCACTGCACACCATAAAAAACCGGGTAAAAGAAGAAGATTCTGACCATGATTAAAAACCGGCAATCCTGTGGACAGAAAATAACTAACGTAGCATGCCAAACATGAGAAAACACCCCGCACAGAACACAAATCAGGAAACCAGCAACATTTTGCTCAGACTCAAACGTCCTGCCCTGCTTCTCGATGAATCAAAATGCAGAAAGAATATAGCATTTATGGCTTCTAAAGCACAAAGACATAATCTTATCCTACGCCCCCACTTCAAAACCCACCAGTCGGCAGTTATCGGCGAATGGATGAGGAAAGAGGGTACAGAAAAGATTACGGTGTCATCTGTAACCATGGGCCGGTATTTTGCAGACAGCGGGTGGGATGATATTTGTATTGCATTTCCTTTTAACATACCTGAAATGAATGAAGCAAATGAGCTTGCAGGGAGAATTACGCTGCACCTTACAGTATGCTCAGCCAGAACCCTGGAACTGCTGGAGCAGGGTATCCAGCATAAAGCAGGCATTTATATAAAGACAGATACCGGTTACGGACGTACCGGTATAGATCATGAAGATACTAAAGAGATAGGGAGTATGCTGCGAATACTTGAGAAAAGCAGCAACCTCAGATTCTCCGGATTTATGGTCCATAACGGCCATACTTACCGGTGCAGGAACAGGTCCGATATTGAAAGGCTGCATACAGACAGTAACAGGAAACTTGTTAAGCTTAAGGAAAAATATATTAATTATCATCCGGATATGATTATATCAACCGGCGATACACCCTCGTGTTCGGTATCGGAAAATTTCGAAGGTGTTGATGAGATAAGGCCCGGCAACTATGTATTCTATGACCTCGCACAATGCCATATCGGATCCTGCAGCCCGGAAAATGTTGCCATTGCTCTTGCAGCTCCGGTAGTTGCAAAACACAGCCGGCGCAATGAGATTGTTGTATACGGAGGTGCTGTCCATCTTTCCAAAGAGGAACTTGTACCTGAAGAGGGCCCCGGTATTTACGGGAATGTGGTGGAAATCTGTTCTGATGGAACCTGGAGTGATCCGGTACCTCATGCCGCGGTTACCCGGATATCACAGGAGCATGGCATTATCAAATGTGAAGAAGGGTTTTTCAGAAGGATAAGTGTTGGTGATTTTGTCGGAATATTGCCGGTACACAGCTGCCTGACAGCAGATCTTATGGGGGGATATTTAAGTGCTGGAGGAGAACCGGTTGACCATCTCTCCGGACAGAAGCTACCGGGCATGTAATAAATCCTGCATAAATAGTCTGCTTACTCATTCAGCAATTGTTTATATTTACAACTTCAATCTTCCGTTAAGCGGTTTCCCGGAGAAAGGTTTTCAAATCAGTGAATGATCCGTTGGTTGGAAAAGACTATTGCCGGTGATGGATTCATGAGGCTAACCTGGAAACAGAATGCGGGAAAAATAAGGCGGACATTATGGACAGACTAAATATGCCGGGCATGAAAAATATTAATAAGGCAGTTTGCAACTTAGCATTACTCTATTTGCTGTTTACCTTATCCAGCTGTTCAGAAACGGCCACAACCAACCCGGAGATAACGGTTGAGGAGTTGAGAATGCATATTGAGTATCTCTCCTCAGATACACTGCAGGGAAGGTATCCCGGCACGGAAGGAGACAGGATGGCTGCATCCTATATAAGGGACCGGTTAGTTGAATACGGTCTGGAGCCATTGGCAGACGATGGTTTGCAAAAATTTTCACTGGTAACAGGAATAAGTACGGGTGATAATAACTACCTCGAAATTGATGGATCGGAAGTAATAATCGGCACTGATTATACACCGATGCCGTTTTCAGGCAACGGTGAACTTTCGGCAGGAGTGGTGTTCTGTGGTTACGGATTTTCAATTGATAACAACAACCTTCAGTGGGATGACTACGCGGGGATTGATGTAACCGGGAAATGGGCATTGATGCTCAGAGGCGATCCCGAACCGGATGATCCTTCCAGTCCGTTTGCCACTCCGGGTACCGACAGGTTCAAATCCTGGCATGCAGCAGAAAAGGGTGCAGCCGGAGTTATATTGGTTTCAGGCGAAAAATTTGATGAGAGTGACGAGTTGTCGGAAATCAGGATACACCAGGGCAAGGTGGACGTCCCTGTTATCCAGGTTACTCGTCCGACTGCAAACCTGATTCTCGCTCCAGGCGGAAGCACACTGGAAGTGCTCGAAGAGAGCCTCCGGAAAAACATGTCACCTGAGTCTTTCAATACCAACATCAGCGTTTCTGCCATTACCGACCTTAATATGGATGAATCGCAAACAATGAATGTCATAGCATCAATCAAAGGCAATGACCCTTTATTAAGAAATGAGTATATCATTATTGGCGCACACTATGACCATCTTGGTACAGGAGGTGAAGGAAGCGGAAGCAGAAGGCCGGGATTATCTGATTACCATCCCGGCGCTGATGACAACGCATCTGGTGTTGCAGCAATGCTCGAAATTGCAGGAAGACTCTCTGCCGAAAGTAATAATCTGCGGCGCAGTTATCTTTTAGTGGCTTTTGGTGCAGAAGAGAAAGGACTTCTTGGCTCCCGGTATTTAGCAGATAATCCCGTTGTCGATCCCGGATCGTTAAAGACGATGATAAACCTCGATATGATTGGGCGTAAAAATGATGATAAGACTCTGCATATAGGCGGTGTAGGCACTTCTACTGAAGGAGAAGGCCTTGTCAGGAAAGTTGCAGCCGGGTATGACTTCAACACGGTCCTTTCTATGGAGGGCTACGGCCCCTCCGATCATGCATCTTTTTATGCCCGGGATATTCCTGTCTTTTTTCTTACCACCGGCGCACATCCCGATTACCATACACCGGATGATACAGCAGATA
>SKND01000393.1 GCA_007120695.1 Bacteroidales bacterium
CTGATAAACAGGCTGGCCGGACAGGAAGTTGCAATTGTATCTGATGTGGCAGGAACTACTACTGACCCGGTCAGAAAATCATTCGAAATAACCGGATTCGGTCCTGTGATACTTATTGATACAGCAGGGTCAGATGATGCCGGGGTGCTGGGAGACAAGCGTACGGCAAAGACTTTGCAGACACTCAGTACCGTTGACCTTGCAATTCTGGTGATCACCGGAAACATCTTCGGCGAGCCGGAAAAAATGCTTGTCAGTGAATTCAACAAGCTTGACCTGCCTTACATAATCGTGCACAACAAGGCTGATATTGAAAAGCTCACAGAAGATACAAGGTCGGCAATAAGATCCCTTGCAGGTAAAGAGGTTATAGATTTCAGCAGCACAAAAGGCGATTATCCCGAAGAGATAATAAGCGCAATCAGGACAGCGATACCCGAATCTGCCTGGAGAACACCCAGCCTGTTGGGAGATCTTCTTAGTTATGGAGATATTGTTCTGCTCATTACTCCAATTGATGTGCAGGCTCCGGCCGGAAGGCTAATATTACCGCAGGTACAGGCCATAAGGGATATACTTGACAACGACTGCGTTGCCATAGTGCTTAAAGAGAAGGAAGTTGACGGCTTTCTCAGGAAAACGGGAATTAAACCAGGTCTTGCAGTAACAGACAGCCAGATCTTCACCAAAGCCGATGCGTCAGTACCACAGGATATTCCGCTAACCAGCTTCAGCATTTTGCTGGCAAGATTCAAGGGAGATTTTGACCTTTATCTTAAAGGGACTCCCAGGATCTCTGACCTGAGAAACGGCGACAGACTATTAATACTTGAGTCCTGCACACATCATGTATCTTGCGATGATATAGGAAGAGTCAAGATCCCGCGCTGGATAAGCAATTTTACAGGTAAAAACCTGGAGTATGATGTTGTCGGGGGACTGGCGGAGTTGCCACGGCCGGTAACCGATTATGCAATGGTGGTTCAGTGCGGAGGTTGTGTTATCACACGTCGCCAGCTGATTAACAGGATAAAACCTGCTGCCGATGCCGGAATACCCGTTACCAATTATGGAATGGCAATTGCATGGGTCCAGGGAATCTATAAGCGTGCCGTAGCCCCCTTTACCGGACATGAAGCTGATCATGAAAGTTACCTCTGAAATAAAACAGATGGAGCGCCTATGATCATGAAAATCACCCCTGACATAAACAAAAGAGGTTGTGTACCTGATCATGAAAGTTACCTCTGACAAGAAGGAAAGTCAGTGTATAACAAAGGGGGAAACATTTTCATGCTCCCCCCTTAACCAAATTAACCCAAACCTAAACCTAAACCTTAACCCAAATTTTTAATTATGAAACTCCATGATACTGTGTATAACAAAGAAATGATGAAATATTTCAAATCCTAAACCCTGTATCAAGTTCCGGTAATATAGCGTCAACAATTTACCTTCTAAAAATTACATGACCATCTTTATTACTCTATACAAAACTGCTTTCCTCCGGATAAATTGAGTCATCACTGTTAAAAAAACATAAAATCCTCTTAAACAAATTGCCAAATCCGGGCTGGCTTGACAGAATCCTGCTCTGCAACTTGCTTTCAGGTGCCCCTGTATTGTTACCCGAAAGGGTAAGAGCCTATATTCTTAAATAGCATTAAGACGCAACAGGTAACAATAGTAGTCCGGAAACTAAAATCTGAAATAGATAAACGGCTGTATACCGGCCGACATAACCTGGTATATGACAAACACCACCAGCACAACCACCAGCAATTTGACCGCTGTATGGGTTCTGATGAAAACCCCCCGGAAGTTTTCTTTAAATGAAGATGGCAGCCAATGTATAATCAGTGTTGCAATGATCAGCGAAAATACTGCAATATGTGCCTCAATAACCTGCGGTACAAGATGCAGGCTGAATGAGCCGATTATCTGTGTAAGCATATCGAGTGCGGTTTGCATGTTTTCTGCCCGGAAGAAAAGCCATGCGAATGATACAAACTGAAAGGTAAAAAACAGTGCTAAAGTCCTGCAAGTGCCGCGTAACAGTGGGTGCGATATACGTCCGGGAAAAATATCCAGCCATAATTTATGCACTCCAAGCGCAAGGCCATGTAACCCGCCCCATATAACAAACCTTAAATAGGCTCCGTGCCATAATCCCCCCAGGAGCATTGTTATAAAAAGATTAATATATGTACGTACATGACCTTTCCGGTTTCCCCCAAGAGGAATATACAGATAATCTCTTAACCATGAAGAGAGAGAGATATGCCATCGTCGCCAGAAGTCAGTTATATTAAGTGCTTTATAGGGTGAATTAAAATTGATCGGGAGCTTAAACCCCAAAAGTAGAGCCAAACCAATTGCAATATCAGTATAACCCGAAAAATCACAATAAATCTGAACTGAATATCCATATAGAGCCATCAGGTTTTCAAATCCCGTATAGGAGAGGGGACTGCCGAATACCCTGTCGACAAAATTGACAGAAATGTAATCGGATATCAGCATCTTTTTGATCAATCCACTAATGACAAGAAATATTGCATGACCCATTTCCTGCATTGTAAGCCTGAATTTACTGTACAACTGAGGCACAAACTCGGCAGCCCTGACAATCGGGCCGGCAACCAGCTGCGGGAAAAAGGAAACATAAAAACCAAAATCGATAATGCTTCTTACCGGTTTCAGCTTCCCCCTGTACACATCAACTGTATAGCTGATGGTCTGGAATGTAAAAAAAGATATTCCAACCGGGAGAACTATGACTGATACATCAAGACTGCCGCCTGTAAGTCTGTTGTACCAAAGACTTAAGATATTCACTACCTCCAGGTCACTCCCGGTTACCCGGTTGAACATATCCGTCAGAAAATATGCATACTTGAACCAGGCAAGCATCCCAAGATTAATAATAACACTTACAGTCAGGAACAGCTTCTTAAACAACCTGGTCGTTGCGCCGTATATAAGATGGCCTAGGGTAAAATCTGTAATGGTTGAGAACACGAGTAACCAGAAAAAGTAACCCCCTGACTGATAATAAAAAAAGAGGCTCATTAAAAACAGGTAAGCGTTTCTCCAGCTGTTTTTCCGGTAAACCAAGCTGTAGAATAGAAGCAAAACAAAATAAAATCCCCAGAAATAGAGCCTGGTGAAAAGCATCGGCGAATCTTCGGAATAGGTTAATATGCCTGAAATAAGATCCATCTGGA
>SKND01000422.1 GCA_007120695.1 Bacteroidales bacterium
CCGAAATCAGGCAGCTCAGACTTAATAATTTCGGCGGTGGTTATAATAACAGGAAAATGAGAAACGGATCTTTATGGTCAATGCATGCCTGGGGGATTGCATTTGACTTTGATCCCGACAGAAATCAATTGACCTGGGGACGCGATAGGGCAGCCTTTTCTCATCCTGATTATGATGAATGGTGGAGATGCTGGGAAGAAGAAGGATGGATAAGTCTGGGACGCAGAAGAAATTTTGATTGGATGCATATTCAGGCAGCCCGGCTGCCTGAATAGTGAAAATCAAAATATAAACACAACGGCTGAGTCACGTCCTGTGAATTTAAGACGACTTGTTGCTTCAGCGAAATCCAATATACAGAAAGCCTCACCTGGGTTCTGGCCAGTAGCAATCCCATCATTATCCACAGTAAAAACATCAGGATCGGTCGACCACCAGTTCCATTCCAGTCCCAGATCCATACCTGAGGTTTCTATAGTATCACCGTCAGCCGTTATTCCGGCAGTTGAAAACTCAAGCTGTTCTCCAACTGCAATTGATGCACTCTGAGGAATAATTACAATATGTTCAATTTGATCATTCTGAGGCTCAGTGTCATCGTCTTTATCACAGCCACTAAACATTATTGCACCCATAAAAATAAATAGGATGATTACAAAACTGATTTCCTTGATTGATCGTATCATAACACAAATAGTTTAAGGTTTTTAAACTAAAAATTAATTTAGATTAATTAATAGTTTAAAACTACCGCTCATGTAATACGAAATCAAGGAAAATGAGACTAAATACTTTACAAATTAACTTAAGTTGGCAACTAGCTTATTATTAGTGAGATGTGACTGGCAGGCCATGGCTGGCAATTTTCTATTGGCTGGTTAGTGCATAAATGGTCATTTGTGTATATGAAAAAACTCTGGATTAAATTGATTATAAATAATATAATTATCAGGCACTCTGGTCTTATTTCTTAAAAATTAGCATATTCAACAATATTCTCACCTTCTTTGAAAAGCTTATAAAGATTAATAAAGGGGACATCCCTTGCTTCCCTGGCTGGATCATAATCGTGATTTGGTACAGGCCAGTAACGCCTTTCGACATTGTTTTCCAGATATTCAATCAGCTCAGCAAACAGTTTGCTTGTAATTTCAGGTTTTTCTCGCATCAGGTTTGTTGATTCTGAGATATCTTCAGCGATGTTGTAAAGTTTCAGGCGACCATGCCAGTCGAAAAGCAACTTGTAATCACCCTTCCTGATTGCCGAGTGAGGGGTCAGCGGAAAACCATCATCGGCATTATCGACTATTACATTGAATGGATAGTGCCAGAAAAATGTGTTACGGCAATATGAATTATTACTGTTTCCCGGATCATTCCAGAGGTTACACAAGCTTTCACCATCAATATCCATATCATCTGTATCATAGCCGGCTACATCTAGTATGGTGGGAAATATATCATTTACATCAACCGTCACATTGCTCCATGCTCCGGATTCGATTTTCCCCTTCCAATAAAAAACAAGAGGTACCCTGATACCACCTTCAAACATCTGAGCTTTCCCTCCTTTAAGTGGATGATTGCTGGTAATTGGCACATCCCTCGATGGCATCTGCCACGAGAATCCGCCATTGTCAGACATAAATATGACCAGAGTATTTTCTTCCAGTCCGGATTCCTCCAAGGCATGCATAATCCTCCCAATGCCATCGTCCATTCTCTTGATCATCGCGGCATAAGTTGCATCCAGATGTCTATTCCAGCCTTTGGTTTCTTTGGCATCAAAGTAAGCCACATCTTCCTCAGGCGCTTCTATTGGAGTATGAACCGCGAAATGACAAAGGTACAGGAAGAATGGTCTGTCCTGATTTTCCGCCTTGCTGTGTATAAAGTTTACAGCTTTCTCTGTAAGATCATCGGTAAGGTACTCCTTCTCACTCAACTCACCAGGATATCCAAGCAACAATTGGTCCTGCGGAATATCGGGGTACCCTTCCTTGCTGTTGGCTTCCCAACCATTTCTCCAGTTAAAATAGGTAGACCCCCCTGCATCAAACCATGCAAGTCCGTCAAATCCAAGGTCAACTGGAGAATAACCGTTCGCACCAACGCCCCCGACATGCCATTTACCAATAAAAGCAGCCCGGTAATCCGTCATGACATCAGTAATGACGGTCTCCCTCCATCCGCCATCAATTTTGTAACCTCTGGGTATGGCGGTATTCGTGGTGGCATTGATCCAGGCCTGTTGTATCGGGATATCATCGCCGTGGTAAATAACATCATGGATGTAAAAACCATCAGGCAATTCAGTAGCTGTATTGTAATAGGTCTTCCTGGGAGGGACCGCAGTAGTAAAACCCAGACGGGAAGCATATTTGCCGGTAAGCAAACTTGACCTTGTTGGCGAACACAAAGGACAGGCATATGCCTGCGAGAATGCAATTCCATTGGCAATCATTTTGTTAATCTCAGGGGTCTCATAAAACATTTCTGATGGTTTTGCATCCGTCATGCCTGCAGCAAAGGCACCAACATCCATGTAGCCAAGGTCATCAGCAAGGATAAAAATTATATTAGGCTGCTTCTTTGTATTATCAGCAGGTGAATCGCAATTTGTCAGACTAACCACGGCTGCACCCGCCAATACCGTAACAATAGATTTATTATTCATGATGGTAAATTCGCTTATTTTAATATTTCGTCTGTTGCTCGATGTCAGATGGCCCCGGCTCTTGATTACCGGTATATGCAATGCCTTGCGGTATAATAAGACCGGCAATCAGCGGAACAATTGAAAAACGCATAAGATAAACTTTTAATAAACAATATACCATCAACAAAGATGGTTCAGATACTATTAACTCCTGTAATAAAGATAGTTCAGATACTTCTAATTTCTGACAGTAAAACGGTAGCTCCCTGATCCAAGCTCCAGGTTTACACGACCATCTTCATTTCCCAAAATCTTCAGGTAGTCGCTCTCAGTAACAGGATTTCCGTTATGTGTCAGGGCTTCCGGGTTCTTTGCAGGAAGGGCTACCCGAGCCGTGGTATTGACCGGCACAACGATTTGAAAATATACCTCTTGTCCGGACTGTTTCTCCCAGGATGAGACAATCTCTCCATTGATAGACCGGTAGGTGGCTTTAACGAAGTTGATACCATCTTCTGCAATCTCCGGTTTAATGGTAAAACGGCGATAGCCGGGAAG
>SKND01000397.1 GCA_007120695.1 Bacteroidales bacterium
CTTTTGGCGCGAAAAGGCGGTGTGGGGTTGGTTTAAAATGAATTACCGCTTCAGTTACCCGTGCAGGTAATTGTTTACCGGTACGCACATAAAATGGCACACCGCCCCATCTCCAGTTGTCAATATAAAACTTCAGCGCAGCATAGGTCTCGGTTCTGGAGTCCGGATTAACTCCTTCCTCTTCACGGTAGCCTTTAACCGGTTTACCGCTAATTGTTGATGCCAGATATTGACCACGGATAGCAATTCTTTTAACCTCATCTTTGCTGATCGGCCGCAGGGACTGCAATACTTTTACGGTTTCATTCCGTATGGCATCTGCGTTCATTGATGCGGGCGGTTCCATTGCAATGAGTCCGGTAACCTGCAACAAGTGGTTCTGGATCATATCACGTACCGCACCGGAATCGTCATAATAATTTCCCCGGTTCTCCACACCAATTCTTTCTGCAGAAGTAATTTCAACATGATGTATAAAATTCCTGTTCCAGAGAGGCTCAAATATCCCGTTAGAAAAACGGGTAACCAGCAGATTCTGAACTGTCTCCTTTCCAAGGTAATGATCAATCCTGTAAATCTGACTCTCTTTCCAGCTTTTTTGCAATGCAGTATTTAATGCCGTTGAGCTGTCAAGATCATAACCAAACGGTTTTTCAATAACCAGTCTTTTCCAGCCACTGGTTTCATTATTGAGTCCGGCAGCGGCAAGCCTTTCAGGAATAACCTGGTAAAGTGCCGGAGGAGTTGAAAGGTAAAATATGATATTCTCCCGGTTGAAAGAATTCTGCTCCCTTATAAATTTCAGTTTCCCGGCAAGGTCCGAAAAAGGATACTCCTCTTTTGGGTCAGCCTTTGCATAATAGATCTTTTTGACAAAAGATGAAAACCTGCTTTTATCGTCCTCTTTTGAGAAACTTCTCAAAGCCTCCATCATCGTATCACGGAACCTTTCATCATCCATTGCCGAGCGTCCGGCACCCAGTATTGCAATTTTTTCAGGAAGCAGGTTAAGCACATAGAGGGCGTAAAGGGCAGGGATGAGTTTTCGTTTGCCCAGGTCTCCTGTTGCCCCGAATATGACCAGTATCTGTTCTTCGGGTTTGTTGTTATTATTCTGCATAAGTTCATATTCAAATCCTTACATTTATTACCGGAATTTGTCTGGTAAGGACCGGAAGTTAATCAGAATGTCAGCACCTTTGCCCCGCTCTTGAGGTAATCAGTCAGCGGACTACCCATTCCCTTCACAACAAAATCCATATTCTTAAGGTCATCGGTTACCCCATATTCATTAGCACACACAATACATGCCTCAATCACGACACCATCTTCCTGCATGGCCTTTAGCTTCTCCTGAACCTTTAGGTTTTCAGCGGCAAGTTTAGCTGAAGGCCCCCAGATAATGAGTGTGACCTCAGTGAACCAGCCCGCTGTCTTAGCTGCATGGGCATACATTAATACCACCATTTCTGCCACGTAAGGATCATCGCTGGTCCACAATACAACTAATTTGTCCGGGTTCTCTGCCGGATTATTTTCAAGGGCAGAAGAGTTAATGGCGGCCGCAGGTAAAAAGGCCAGCAATAATAATAAGTTTAGTATTTTCATAACGGTTTATGTTTTATACAACATCATTAACAATGTTACCCGGTAAAATGTTTGCACTATTTAATTTTTCCAAGCATTTGCTTAGATTGATATACCCTTGACGGCCTAATAATACCTAAAAGCATCAATAAGCAGCTCCTGAAATTAGACGTATACTATTAAAAATATTTGCACGTGTCAATAATATTTACGAAATTCACATGTATTAATTAAAAAATTAAACGAGAAGTGTTATGAACACAAAGCTGACATTAACAATTGAAAAGACTGTGATAGACAGGGCTAAAAAGTATGCCAGGGAGAAAGATAATAGTTTATCGGACATTGTTGAAAATTACTTAAAGATATTAACCAAAGAACAGGATAGCCCTGATATTAAATTAACTCCATTGATCAAATCACTAAAGGGCTCCTTTAAAGCGCCTCAAGAATTTGATTATAAGAAAGATCTTTCAAGGGGGTTATCAGAAAAATATCTTTAGCATGGATAATGTATTAGTTGACACCGATGTGATACTTGATTTCTTTTTTGACAGAAAACCTTTTTCTGATCAGGCATCACAAATTTTCTCTTTGTGCGAATCCAGAAAAATAAAAGGATTTATAACTCCGGTTATATGCAGTAATACCTATTACCTGCTCAGACAGGTTGCCAGGCAAGAAAAAGTAATTGAAAAATTACGAAAATTATTGACAATACTGGATATCCTTTCCATGGACAGAGAAACTGTTATGCAAGCCCTGAATTCAGGCTTTAAAGACTTTGAAGATGCTCTGCAAAATTTTGCTGCAAACAGGGCAGGATTTATTGACGTAATTATTACGCGTAATGTTAAAGATTATTCAAAAAGCGAGATTGGTGTATTGACACCTGAAAACTACATAAAAACAATAACTGCCAGCCGCTGAAAAATATTCACTCCATAAGTTTATAAATAATTTGGGACCTCCGGCAATTTCCTAAACTATACAAAAACTTCGTCACTTTCTCTTAACTACCTTGTCTTTAAAAACTGATCTATTTTTTCCCATAGCTGATCACTACCAAAAATATCATTGTGGCCAAAGGAGGATAGCTCAATAAGTTTTTTTTCACCTTTCCAGTATTCTACAAGCTTTTTGCTGTGTATGGGCGGGATGATATTATCGGCGGTACCATAAAAAGCCAGTAAAGGAACATTGACATTGGCTGCATATTCTTTGGAAGAAAATTTATGACGCAGGATCAGATTGACAGGCAGGAAAGGCAACTTTGACTTTGCGACCGCACGAATGCTTTCAAAAGGAGAGATCAAAACCAATGAATTTACTTTTCTTTCATGTGCAAGGAAGACTGCTGATCCGGAACCAATGCTCCGGCCCATCAGCACAATATTGTCATTGTCAATATCATCTCTTTCAACAGCAAAATCGTATATAGCAAGTGCTGCATTGTAAAAGCTGTCCTGGCCCGGCTTACCCTCACTTTTACCATAACCAGGGTAATTTATAAGGAGCATCGCCCAACCCTCAAACATGGCTGCCAGGGGTATCATATGCGAAACCTCCTCGGCATTGCCTCCAAAATAAATGATAAGCTTTTGAGGA
>SKND01000162.1 GCA_007120695.1 Bacteroidales bacterium
GTCGGTTGGCGGGTTGTAGTCCTTGTAGAAAGATCCCGCCGATGTTCTCAGTCTCTCAACAGCATCATCTATCGCCTGAGGATCATTATTCCCCGTTAGCTGGGTAAGTAAACCTGATGAACGGTTAGCCATGGTCACTATCTCACAACTGCGGAGTATGGTTTCATTTAAATACTGGATTGCATGGTTGTAATCTCTCCTGTTCTCAACCGCCTTCTCAATCAGATCAAGCGCATTGCCATATGTTCTTCTCCTCTGCCTGGCTTCTGCAACCCAGTTGGCAAAAGACTCTTCACTTTCTTTTTTACTCTCATAGATCCCGAGCCTTTTGAGTATCTCGCTCTGGCCAATCGAAAATTTCCAGTAGTTGGTGGAGCCTGAGTATTTGTTTGCATACTGTATCCTCACCCTGTCACTGGCAAGCATATCTTCCAGCAATATCTCCTGCCTGAGTCCGCGTATCTTGATGCGGTTCGGATGGGTTACCTCAAGAACCTCATTTATCTCAAAGGAGGTCATATAGCGGGTAGTGCCACCCGGGTAACCAAGCACCATTGCAAAATCACCGGGCTCAATACCTGCAGTGGATACAGGCAAATGGTGCCTGGGGTTCATGGGAATATTGTCTTCCGAGTAGTCGGCCGGCAACCCCTCAGCATCTGTATAAACCCTGAAAAGGGCGAAGTCGCCTGTTTGACGCGGCCACATCCAGTTATCGGTATCGCCCCCGTATTTTCCAATTGATGAGGGCGGGGTGCCCACAAGCCTCACATCTGTGAATCGCTCATAGACCATCATATAGTACTGGTTGCCTCCGAAAAACGGCTGCACCCTGGCGAAATAATGTGTATTGGCAGTAGCCTCGTTCTCAATTTTCCTGGATACCAGTCCGATAATCACATCCCTCTCCTCCTCCTTCATTGAATGATCAACCCCCTCCAGCACACGATCGCTCACATCTTCAATTCTGTTCAGAAAAGTTACCGATAATCCCGGCGAAGGGATCTCCTCATTTATATCTGCGGCCCAGAATCCATCAGTAAGATAGTCATTCTCAACTGTACTGTGAGTCTGTATAACCCCATAACCGCAGTGATGGTTGGTAAGAACCAGTCCCCTGTCAGAGATCATCTCACCGGTACATCCACCCCCGAATATCACAATTGCATCCTTCAGGCTTGACCTGTTTATATGGTATATATCATCGGCACCCAGTTCCAGTCCGAGTTCCTGCATATGTTCCATATTAAGCTTCTCAAGAAGCGGTAAAAGCCACATACCTTCATCAGCACGCAAACTGAGGCTGAATACTAGCGAGACGGTAATCAATAATATCTGAAATTTTCTCATCTGAGTAATGTTGGTGTTATTAGTAAGAACTTGTTCCTGTTGAAACAAGATACATAATTTAAATGGTATTATACTGATTGGCCCAAAATAACCATAAAGATAAAATCTTCTCTATGAATAATATCATAAAACACTTTTTCATATCATTTGTTAAAATCTATTTTAGCCTGACGGGGCTTGAGCCTGAAACTCTTTCTGTGCCAGCATGTTTGTCCGTGATCCCTCAGTGCCCCGGCATGATTTGAAGTAGGATACCCCTTATTCCTGTCCCACCCGTATTGCGGAAACTCTTTATGCAATTCCCGCATAATTCCATCCCTGTGTGTTTTAGCCAGTACTGATGCTGCCGCTATGCTCATATAAAGAGAGTCACCTTTAACAATGCAGGTGTGCGGAACATTTTCAAAATTTCTAAACCGGTTACCGTCAACTATGATATATTCAGGGAAGTGAACAAGTTGTGAAAGAGCCCGGTGCATGGCAAGTATGGATGCATTGAGAATATTCATGCTGTCGATCTCTCCGGGGCCCGCCACCCCTATTGCCCATGACCGGGCAGATTTTTCAATCTCCTCTCTCAGAATGTTACGACTTGTTTCCGAAAGTTTTTTGGAGTCATTAAGATTTAAATTAAGGTAGTCACCGGGAAGAATAACAGCAGCTGCAACCACCGGTCCCGCCAGGCATCCTCTGCCTGCTTCATCGCAGCCCGCTTCAAGGACTTTGCCGCTATATGATTTTATCAGCATAATCACTATTTTCCTGAATCAATGGCAGCCTCAATTGATCGCCATAGCAGATCAGCTGTACGGTCCCACGAAAACAATTTTCTCCTCCCGGCCGCCTTATCAATAAGTTCTTCCCGGTATTTTTCGTCAGCAGCCAGCCTTGTCAAACCGTCAACAATTGAACTTATATCTCCGGGATCAACATAATGAGCAGCATCACCGGCAACTTCAGGCAGAGAGGTTCTGTCGGAAACAATGACAGGTGTGTTGCAATACATCGCTTCAATAACCGGTATGCCAAAACCCTCAAAAAAAGGAATATAGACCAGGGCAATTGCAGCACCGTATAATTTTCTTAAACCCGGCGGTTCCATTCTCCCGGTAAAAATCACATCATCCCTTGAAACCATTTTTTCCAGAACCCTGTCCATAGCCCTATAGCCGTGCATCCTTTCACCCGCAAGCACCAGCTTTACCGCCGATCCGGTTCCGGTTTTAAAGGTATCAAATGCTCTAAGCAATCCGCCGATATTCTTTCTCTCGTGAAACGAGCCTGCAAAAAGAAAAAAATCAGCACCTCCGGCAAGTTCATTTTTAACCACCTCCCTCTCTTTCCCGCTAAGGGGTTTATAGTCATCTCCGGCACCATTATAAACAACATCAATCTTTTCGGGAGATATGCCGAAACTGTTACAAATATCTTTTTTTGAATATTCAGATACGGTAGCTATCCTTGCAGCACCGACAGCAAATTTTGGGAAAAAATGGCGGTAATAAATACGGGTCAGCCACGGATGAAATTCCGGATAGTGCATGAAATTGATATCGTGAATAACGGGGAGTGAAGTTATATTGGCCGACAGTGATAAATACCCGTCGGGAGAAATGAAAAACGCTGCTCCCTGCCGTTCCAGAATCCGGGGAATTGAATATTCAAACCATGCATACCACAGGAGTGGATGTCTGGCCTGAGGCGCAACTAAAAGCGGGGTAATATTATCTGAAAAAATAAATTCTTCAGACCAGGGTCTGTCGAATAAGAACAGAAACTCATGTTCCGGATGGCCACGGGTGATCCGTTTCAGTGTTTCTGTTGCAAACCAGCCTATACCCTCAAGTTTTCCAGGCAGCAGCAATCTGGTATTAACAGCGATCTTCATATGCTATGGCTTATTAAAAATCCCTTACCGGTTTTTCATTATTATTGACTACTTTTATTCTTAATTGGCCTCAACCCCGTTGTACAGATGAAGAGGAAATTCCTTACAAATCTAACATTATTAATTATTCTCAACCTGCTGGTAAAACCTTTCTGGGTGTTAGGCATAGACCTGACCGTTCAGAATACAGTGGGTGCAGCTGAATATGGATTTTATTTCTCCCTCCTCAGTTTTTCATTACTGCTTAATATAGTGCAGGAGATGGGAATCTCCAACTACAATAACAGGGAGATAGCCAGGGACCAAAGTCGTATTTCGAACCTGCTTCCCAATATCCTGGTTTTGAAACTCATCCTTGCAGTTATATATTTTACTGTAAGTCTGGCAATTGCATTGGCAATCGGATATGAGTGGCTGCAGATCAGGTTGCTTATAGTTCTACTCTTCAACCAGTTTCTGCATTCACTCATTCTCTATCTAAGGAGCAATATAAGCGGTCTCCAGATGTTCAGAACAGACAGCATCCTTTCTGTAACCGACCGTCTGCTGATGATAATAATATGCAGTGTATTGTTGTGGGGAAATATCGGGGGAGAGGTATTCAGGATTGAATGGTTTGTATATGCACAAACGGCAGCATATGTTATTACTTCGGTTATTATCACGCTTATCGTGCTTAGTAATGCAAACTTCAGCAAGTTGGCAATTGATTTTCCGGGAATATTGAACATGCTGAGACAAAGCTACCCTTACGCCTTGCTTGGATTACTTATGATACTCTATTACCGGACCGATTCGGTTATGCTCGAGAGGATGCTTCCGGATGGGATGGTTCAGGCAGGGATCTATGCCCAGGGATTCAGGATACTTGATGCAGCTTCAATGCTTGGATTCCTGTTTGCGGGGATATTGTTGCCAATGTTTGCCAGGATGATCAAGCATAAACAACCTGTGGGGCAGCTATTCAGCTTTTCTTTCAGGTTGCTCATTGTCCCGTCAGTTACTGCAGCAATTGCCCTGAATTTTTACCGGATTGAGATAATGGAACTCCTGTACCGGCATCATGCTGATGAAGCAGCACCCATTTTTGGAATCCTGATGATAAGTTTTGTTTTTATAAGCATATCCATTTTATCAGGTACACTGCTTACGGCTAATGGTAGTTTACGGAGACTAAACATGATTGCCGTTTTCAGCGTAATAATGAATATCGTTCTTAATATTTTATTAATTCCCGGATATCAGGCACTTGGATCGGCAGTGGCCAGTATGGCAACCCAATTGTTCACGGCAATCCTGCAGGTGTTAATGGTTCAAAGGATTTTCAGGTTCAGGATGATAACAGGTCAGGCAGTCCGGTTTGCCCTTTTTACCGGATTATTGGTGCTTACGGCATTAGTCGCAGGAGTTACTGATCTGCCATGGGTTTACGGCCTCCTGATGATCTGTCTTGCAGGTGTCGCATTCTCATTTACACTCAGATTGATAAAAACACGGGAAATCATGGAGTCGTTGTTCTGACCATGATAAAAAAAATCTATATTTGTCCTGATAAAAACCCTCAGATTCACATACGATACGGTAAAAAAAAATGTTATTATTATAAACAGGTTGCAAAATGACAAAATTGTTGAAAAAATCAGCGGGAATATTGCTCTTATTTTTACTGATAGTTCCCTCCTCCTGCAAGAAATATGATGACGGGCCCTGGTTCAGCATCTATTCCAAAACGGAGAGGGTAACAGGAAACTGGAGATTCTCCCTGGTGAGGGAAGATGGTGAAGACCTTACAGAGGAGTATGCCAACAATACCGTCAATATTCAGAAAGGGGGTAACCTTTACTGGGCTCAGGGTTACATAGGGAATAATCCCTGGGATACCTATGGTCCGGGCGGAGAATGGCGATTTGTAAATGACAAAAACCAGCTTGAGATGCATTTTACATCAGGCGTAAAAGAGGAGTTCACATTAACCTGGGATATCAAACGTCTTGCATACGGTGATTTACGACTGGAAAGGCATGAAGACGGTAAAAAGATAGAGTGGAGAATGTGGTCAGCATACTAATTTTTTCCTCTTCAAAATTTTATTCTGCCGAAGATTTTTGACAACAAATTTGCTGCGGCGGGTTCTTTCCTTGTAATGATCAGTTCTAAATGTTGATAACCCTCGAAATTATCAACATTTTGCCCGTTTATCCGTATCATTTTTTGAAATAAGAGTACATACAGGTATTTTTGGTTATACACGCCCGGCAAGGTCCGGGCAATCACTTGGTCGTACCGGTATTTCTATAAAAAATGAAAAACAAAATTCAGAAGGATGAGCAGATGAAGAGGGTTCACAGGCAATCATTCCTGCTCAACGCACGTGAGAAGCGTGCAATCAACCGTTATTGTGAGAAATACAAGGTTAACAACAAGTCGAAGTTCATCCGCGAAACGTTAGTCACTGCCATACTGAAAAAATTTGATGAAGATCATCCAACACTCTTCGAGCTTGACGGGCAGCCTAACCTGTTTTCGAATTCAGGTTCCTGATTTATCGTAATTCATGACCCGAAAAACCCGGAACCGGTTCTCACCGCAAGCCATTATCTATTAAGATCAGCAGGAGCAGTCACTTTGCACAAAAACAGTATACACCGTTGATGCTTTATCAGACATCAAAATATTCATTTGCATGGAACTATTTTACTTGAGCCGGTCAGGATTTTTTGCAATAAACTCTTTCCAGCTCTTGTAGTTGCTTACCTTTTCAGGCAGACCGCCCTGGTAAAAATGACATAAAGCAGCGGCAAGGCCGTCGGTGGCATCAAGATTACCTGGAAGTTCCTTTATATCCAGTATCCTCTGCAACATGACAGCCACCTGCTCCTTGGAAGCTTTACCCTGTCCGGTAATTGCAAGCTTTATCTTCAGTGGTGCATATTCAAAAATCGGAAGAGACCGGTATAGACCAGCAGCCATAGCTACACCTTGTGCACGGCCAAGTTTTAGCATTGACTGTACATTCTTGCCGTAAAACGGAGCCTCTATTGCCATCTCGTCGGGATGATACTGATCTATCAGATGCAGGGTACGCTCAAATATTCGCTGTAACTTAAGATAGTGGTTGCCAAACTTCGAAAGCTCTATCGCACCCAGGGCGAGCATAAACGGATCTTTACCTGTACATTTTATCAACCCGTAACCCATCATTGTGGTTCCCGGATCAATACCCAGTATGATTCTCTCCTGTTTCAAAAAAACACTATTAATGAGCTCCTATCTCTTTTCTGAGTCCTGTGAAATGCTCATATGGCTGTACAATAAAAGATTTGGTCATTGGCATACCGCTGTAGGATCCTGTTTCAATAAAATTAAGGGCCTCCTTAAGTGATGCCTCCTCCGGGTCACCAAACATGCGGGAAATATCATCAGGCACATAAGAATCTGCCTGCAGGCCCTCAAAGTAGTCGCCAAAATCGTCAGCGTTGGCAATTTTGAATGTCACCGGCACAAAGGCATACTTATCGTCATAATACCAGGCATTCATCCCCATAGGTTTGCCATAGGTGTTATTCCCGATAATACTGACATCGATAAAAGGTTTAAGACCGTTAATTACCATCTCGCTAGCCGATGCTGTCGACCTGGTTGCGATAGTAATAACCCTGCTCAAATTGAGTGTCTTCTCCTCGGCATTGAAGTAATCTGTAAAGTTTTGCTCCGGCCCCCTTTTATCATTATAAATATATTTGGCAAACGGTTCGTCAGCAACCGCCGGTCCCCCGATAATACTGCCAAGATAATTGGCCACATTAGTCTGTCCTCCACCATTATATCTCAAATCCAGTATAAGTTCGTCAATCCCCTCTGAATTAAAGAAGTCCACCGCTTCTTCAAGTTCTTCAAAAGAGGGGGTGGTGAAATTCTGGAAAACAAGGTATCCTACTTTCCGGCTGCCGGTTTCAATTACCTCTTTATGGAGTACAGTGTTCATTATCACTTCCTTCTTTTGAACCGTCATCTCCTCGAGAGTCCCGTCAGGCTTCCTGAACAGGAAATCGTTACTTACGCCTATTTCATTGGCTCCGAGTAACTGGTTGATATTTACACTTGTAGTGATCCTTGTCCCGTTAACCTCTTCAATAATCCAGCTTCGTCTTACACCCTTTTCATACAGATCAACAGAGTGATAAACAAAAGTCACCCTCAACTTTCCCTCCTGATCAAACTTTGAACCAAAACCGTAGCCGATAAATTTTGACTCAACGTAGTAAGATTCAAACGCCTCCCGTGAGGTTATATAGCTCCACCTGTCCTCCGGTCTTTTACGAAGTGCCTCAAGAACTTCATAAGGAGATGCGTAGGTTGCCGGTGTTACACCTGGCATCTGGTCATACCAGTAATACCAGTCCTGCATAAGTTTGTAGAACTCAGTGTTTTCTACAATTCGCTCCTCTATTATTTCATCATCTTCCTCATCCTTTTTACATGATGTGAATAAAAAGGCCGATGATACGATGACCACGATGAACGGATATAAAAACCTGTATTTGAATTTTCCCATGATTGTTAATTGTTATTTTATAGCCTGTTATAACAGCATTAAACCCGGCAACAGGCAGATTCTTTTAAACGCTTTAAGTTACCTATTTATTTTTAATGATATTGCCCCGTGGCAGTGTAAATTTCTGCAGCACAATCCCCGTAACTATCAGAACCAGTCCCCCGACAGTGGTCAGATGAATATGTTCGCCGATTATAAGGTTGATCAGAAGAAGCGCAAAAAAAGGGGTTATGTATATCATGTTGCTTATCCTGTCAGGTGCTTCGGCATACTGCAGTGCCTTAAGCCAGAATACAAAAGTAAAGCCCATTTCAAATAATCCGATATACACACCCCCGGCTATACCGTAAAGCGTAAATCCGCTGAAACCGGACGTAATCATCATTGCCAGCGTAGCGAACATAAGGGCAAACAGAAAAGAAAGAAACAATTTTACCACCTCATTCCTCCCGTCCCTAACATTATATATCCAGAAAAGAGCCCATATAACAGAGCTTCCGAGCGCCAGGGAAACACCAAAGGGATTGGCAACCCTTAAGGCAAATGGTTCACCCTGCGAAGAGATAAGGTATACTCCGGCAAAACTGATGATCATGGTACCCATGCTCAAAACAGAGACCGGCTGCTTCAGAAGCGGAATAGAAAGCAATACCAGCATGATAGGCCAGGTAAAATTGAGAGGCTGGGCTACCTGGGCAGGAAGGATTGAATAGGCTTTAAGCAGTATCAGGTAATAAAGAAAAGGGTTAAGCAGTCCGAGCAGAGCCGAATAAAGATATTCCTCCCGGGTGGTGCTCCTCAGCAGGTATAACCTCTTCTGCATAAGTAAAACAAAGAACAGTGCAATACAGCTTGTCAGCGTTGCAACAAACAGTATCCGTACAAAATTTATCTCTTCGAGGGTCAACTTAAAGGCAGATGCAGCAGTCGACCAGAACAGAACTGCCAGTCCGGCATAAATATATGCCCTGGCCGGATCTTTTTGGTGATTGCTGCTCCCCATGATCAGGGATTAATTAATTCGAATCCCGTGTATGGCACCAGGACAGGGGGTATCTTGATGCCTTCCGGCGACTGGTTATTCTCCAGCAGGGCGGCCATGATCCTGGGAAGCGCCAGTGCACTGCCATTAAGGGTATGCGCCGTGTGAATTTTATTGCCTGTCTCATCCCTGAACCTCAGCATCATCCTGTTTGCCTGGTAAGACTCGAAATTTGAAACAGAGCTCACCTCGAGCCATTTGTTCTGTGCGGCAGAAAAAACCTCGAAATCATATGTCTTTGCTGAAGCAAAACTCATATCACCACCGCACAGAAGAAGTATCCTGTAAGGAAGCCCGAGTTTTACTACCAGTCCCTCCACATACGAAGTCATAGCTTCAAGGCTCGCATATGAATTATCCGGATGCTGTACTTCGACTATCTCAACCTTGTCAAACTGGTGCAACCTGTTAAGGCCCCTCACATCCTTCCCATATGATCCTGCCTCTCTTCTGAAACACGGTGTATAAGCAGTTAGCTTTCGCGGAAGTTCACTGAAAGGTATTATCTCATTTCTGAATATATTGGTCAGCGGCACCTCAGCGGTGGGAATAAGATATAGATTATCTCCGGTTACATGATACATCTGTCCCTCCTTGTCTGGAAGCTGGCCCGTTCCGAAAGCAGAATCTTCATTCACAAGTATCGGAGGTATGATTTCCGAATAACCCGCTGTACCGGCCTGGTCAAGGAAAAAATTGATCAGTGCCCTTTGCATCCGTGCTGCTTTGCCTTTATAGACAGGAAATCCTGCTCCCGTAACTTTTGTTCCGAGCTCAAAATCAATAAGATCATATCTGGCTGCCAGATCCCAGTGAGGCAAAGCATCAGGGTTAAGCTCAGGTTTAGCTCCCCCCTCCCGCACCATTATATTATCTTCCGGTGTTTTTCCTGGCGGCACCGAATTGTGAGGGATGTTGGGCAACTGCACAAGCAGCTCCCTGATACGGCCTTCTGTCTCTGCCAGGTCGGAGGATAAAGTCTTAATCTCTTCTTTAAGAGCAGTTGTCTTCTCTTTTGCCTGACCGGCCTCCTCATTTTTGCCCTGCTGAAAAAGAGTGCCGATCTCCCTGGACAGCTTTTTTATCGTTGCCTGACTGTTGTCAAGTATGTTTTTGAGCTTACGGCGCTTAATATCAAGCTCTATAATACCGTCTACAAGTTCTGAAGACTCAAAGTTCTTTACTTTAAGACGGGTAACAACCATATCGCGGTTTTCCGAAATATATTTGAGGGAAAGCATATGCAGCGGTTTGAGATTGGATTGTCAAAAATAAAAAATCTCCTGATAACTTCGGCAGATAAACAGCGCAGTTTTTCAGGAGATTAGAACTATTGCAACAAATGCTTTATCAGGACACGGGCTCTACAAAAACAAAGGACTTGTCGCCCTGCTTTCTCTTAAACACCACCTTGCCGTCTGTCAGGGCATAAAGGGTGTGATCCTTACCCATCCCCACATTCAGGCCGGGATAATGCTTTGTTCCACGCTGACGGATGATTATATTACCTGCCTTGCAGGTTTCACCACCAAATATTTTTACACCAAGTCGTTTGCTTTCTGATTCGCGACCGTTCCTTGAACTACCTGCACCCTTCTTATGAGCCATTTCTGTAAATTTTAATTATATTACAATATCCTGAATTTGAATCTGGGTCAGATACTGGCGATGACCATTGAGCTTCTGATACCCTTTCCTCCTCTTCTTCTTGAATACCAAAACCTTATCACCCTTAAGATGAGAAAGTATCTTTGCCTTGACAATGGCATTTTTTACGTTGGGGGTGCCAACTTTTACCTTGCCCTCATTATCAATAAGCAGGACCTTGTCAAAATCAAGTTCTGCTCCCTCTTCGCCCTCAAGACGATGTACATAAAGCTTATTGTCCTTTTCTACCTTGAACTGTTGTCCTGCTATATCAACTATTGCGTACATTATTCAGATATATTACTGTGATTATTAAGATTGGGAGTGCAAAAGTAAAAAAGTTTAACTGAATTACAAACTTTTGGCAACAATATTTTTATGCAGTCAGGATGCTTTATCAGAAGAACCGTTTTTTTTATTTGCGAAAAAAACAAAAGACTTTTGCTTTTATAAATTGATTGCTAAATTTACAAGCAATAAACATAAAAGAGCATATTATCTGCTTAAAAAGTAAACGAAGCAATATTCCGTGTTAATATTATGAGCAAGATCAAGCTGAATGTACTTGGAATTTCATACAGCCAGACCCAGTCCGGGGCCTATGCCCTTGTCCTGGCAGAGGAGGACGGGGAGCGGCGCATACCCATTATTATCGGAGGATTTGAAGCCCAGGCCATTGCCATTCAGCTTGAAGGCTTAAAACCACCGCGTCCTCTGACCCATGACCTCTTTTTAAGTTTTGCTTCTTCCTTCGGTATCTCAATTGTTGAAATAAATATTTACAAGCTGGAAGAGGGAGTGTTCTACTCCAAGCTGATTTGTGATGACGGCGAAAAGCAGATGACAGTCGATGCGCGCACCAGCGATGCAATAGCCCTGGCACTTCGTTTTCGCTGCTCAATTTACACAACCGAAGATATCCTCTCCAAATCAGGCATAGTAATAGATATTGAACCCGAGTCAAAGGAGGACCAGCCATCGGCATCCTCTCAAATGTTTACGGAACCCTCCCCGGGAACCAGAAAGTCAAAGGATGAGCTGCGGGACTTCAGCCTGACCGAATTAAAGAATATGCTTAAGGATGCGGTGAAGAATGAGAATTACGAAAAGGCCTCAGACATCAGAGACGAGATCAACCGCAGAAGCAAAAAATCATAAATTTCAGAAGATGCGCAAGACCCGCTTTATCATACTGGCAGCGTGCATATCATTGCTGGCGACAATATCATTGGTGGCCGGAAC
>SKND01000089.1 GCA_007120695.1 Bacteroidales bacterium
GATGCAACACCGAAAACCGTATGTTCATCCACCGGGGCCTCTTCTCCAAGCTTCCTGACACCAAACCCTTTTTCATATATTATTTCACTATCCTTCACAATAGAAACTGCAAGTCCCGGTATATTCCATTCGTCCATTCCCCTTGTTATAAATTCATCCAGGCCCCCTAATTCATCCAGGCCCCCTAATTCGTCCGGAACCCCTTTATCTGATCCATGAACCTGGGGTATTATAATAATCAGGGTGAGAACATAAATCCCGAATCTTCTGATATATTTTTTAACATCCATCTGTATAAGTTGTATTATAAGAAGTGACCAAGATACATATTTTTTGTTTTTAAGAAAGTCATCATAGGTTTTGAGGCATAAACCATGAAAACTTTCCTGTTTTTCTGCATCGGGCCAATAATATTATCAACAATTTATCAACAGTGGTTGAGTAAGGCTTATTTTATAAAGAGTCGCATTTACAGGTGATTAGAGGTATGGCGGTAACTTGCCGGATAGTATTGATCAGTGTTATCAACTGAAAACCCGTGTCACATTCCGATAAATATGGCACCTCTTAATATAGTGAATGACCCGGCAGGTACCCTGCCGGTTGTTTCAGAATATTTTATTCGAAATTATGTCAGACTAAACTCTGTATTATGGAGCATACCGGAATTAACAAAAGTAAATCTCAAGAGGATGGGATTATGAAAATACCGGGATTATGGATTTTGAATTCAAAGGGTGCCGTAAAGATTGAGATTGAGAATATCATGTATTGTCATCATAAAAAAGATATGACAATTATTTTTTATTCCTGCGGCAGATCAGAGAAAATCAGGGTCCCCCTGAAGAGAATTGAAGAAAAACTTTGCAGTAAAAGATTCTTCCGCTGCCACAGGAATTTCCTTATTAACCTGGATTATGCACTGAAAGGCTTGCGGGATGATGACACCCTTATTTTTCCTTTCCGTCGCTCTGTACCTGTAGCCCGCAGGAAAAAAACCCACCTGTTGATGATTCTCGGTAACGAAGCCGCCGGACGCGACCTTTCTGCCTGAACTATTGATTGTTACTGGCATTATTACCGGTATGGTGACTTCATTGAAACTACCGCTCAGGAGTGAATTCCGACCGCTCATTTTATTTAGCGAGAAATATTTGATTTTCTAATTCAAAATGTCGTAAATTTAATATACAGACCTTTAATCTTAATGACAATGGTCTCCTTTATGCGACTATCATGTTACTTTGTCACACAAAATACAATATATAAACTTATGTACATAAACCGTCCATAGGATCAATGATTTTATTTTAATATTTACTTATGAAACAATCGATAAACGGGAACCTGCCTGCTTTAACTTCCGTTGAAATCAGGAATAAAAATACCTGGTTTATCTGCCATTACCTGTTGAAGAATACACTTTACTTCGAGAGCGATAACGGATTGATTCTAATGGTAATGAAAAACCGAAAGCAGGAGATTATTGATATTCCGCTTATCAGAATTGAAAAAATGCTGCCCGAAGGTATGTTTTTCCGGGTTCATCGCAACTACCTGGTTAACAAAGCTTCAATATCAGCATTACGCTATTACCGGACCCAGCTTCTGGCCATTGTTCATGACTACCGTATACCCGTTTCCCGCCGAAGGGGCAGAATACTTCTTGAAAACCTCGATCTATTATAGCCGTTTTTTTGCCTGATGCAGAATATCTTTTGAGTGTTTATCAGCCTGTTCTTCGACGGGTTTTAAGGGAATATTGTTTTATATTGCATCCTGTTATGGGATACAATTATTAAACCATCTTTAGAGTCTGTCTATTAAGTAAGTGTCTGAACAGAGACTATTTAAACCAGTTGTCATGCGAAAGAATATCTATACAGCAATCATCCTCCTGTTCTCAGTAACATTGTGGACTGCCGGTGGCGTTGAAGAAACGGCAAAAGAGGAGTTATTCCAGGATAAGTATATCGTAATAATGCATCCCACTGTTACAAATATCAACACCTGGCAGTTTCTGGTATCTGAAGGGATTGTGCCCGCTGACCCCGGAACAAAAGTGCTGGGGGTTTACAGTGAACACGGTGCATATGATTATTCTCAGACATCGGATCATATAAGGGAGCAGCGATTGGAACACGTGACACTACTGGCGATAGAAGATCCCTTTGATCCATTGACTATCTTTACAGAAAATGTTAACTCCGGGATCTTCAGGGAGATTTTCAATATGGCTTCAGCAATTATGTTTTTTGGAGGGCCTGATATCCCGCCCGCTGTATATGGGCAAGAGATGAGTCTGCTGACTGTTGTTACCGATCCTGGCAGGCACTATCTTGAGTTATCCTTTTTGTACCACCTGTTAGGGGGTTATCAGGATGAGAGTTTCATGCCTCTTATGGATGAAAATCCCGGTTTGCCGATTTTGGGTATCTGCCTTGGAATGCAGACTATGAATGTAGCAACAGGAGGCACCATGATACAGGATATTCCTTTTGAGATATATGGTAAAACCACAATTGAACAGGTTCTTGCAATGGACCAGGATCAGCAGCACAGGAACTATTATTCGGCATACAGCGCAGATCCCCTTGTGGCAGCGCGCTCATTTCACAGGATTGAAATGGTTGATGGCACTCATTTGGGAGCAATCCAGGGAGGTATCGATGAGAAGCCCTACATATTGAGCTCGCATCACCAGGCACTTGATGTTATTGGCAGGGGCTTCAGAGTATCAGCCTGGTGTATGGACGGGAAGGTACCTGAGGCAATAGAGCATACCAAATACCCTAACGTAATCGGTATCCAGTTTCATCCGGAGGTAAGGTCTCTCTATAACAAAGATAGCAAGATTAAATTTAGGCCCGGAGAAACTGCAGAACACTCCTTTATTGATCTTTATCCGGGTCAGCTGGGAGAAGATTTTCATATTAACTTCTGGAATTACTTTGGAGCATTGCTGGATCAATGATATCTGTTCCGGCTATTCTATCCTCGCACCGCAAATCTTGCAGAAATTTGCCTCCGGATCATGGTAAGGTTCATCACAATACCTGCAGATCCTTTTCTTTTTCATATGACCTCCCTCCATTGAACGTGAAATTTCAACCGACACTATTCCGGTCGGTATAGCAATAATGCTGTA
>SKND01000376.1 GCA_007120695.1 Bacteroidales bacterium
AAGTGTACAATGGTTATGCCATCTGATTTTTAATGGGATTGCTGATAAATTTGATATTATGAAGTTAAATAGCACCATTTTTCACCTTATAGCGGGGATGATGTTCTTTTTCAACTGCTTGTTCCCGGTTATTTCTAATGCGCAGACGTGTTGTTCTGGAGGTGTACCTATGGCCGGTAATGTAGGGGGTATGGCACCCGCTGACAGGGGTACATTTCAGGTATCTCTTGGATTTGACGGTAATTTCTTGAGAACGCTCAAGGAGGGTGCCGAAACCATAAATGACCGGAGCCGTTTGCGAACAACCTATTCAGGCTTATTAAATGCATATTACAGTATTAACGACAGGTTGTCGGTAGAGGGACTTTTTTCATTTGTTCGCCAGGAGAGGGATATCCGTCAGGGAGAGTTTAATGATTTCACATCAACTATGGGGCCGGGTGATGTTGTGCTTCTTTTGAATTATGCATATCTGTCAAAGAACCGGATAGTGCTGAGAGCAGGGGCAGGGCCCAAATTTCCAACCGGGCCGTCAGACCTCAAAAACAATGATGGAATTACACTGAATGCCGATCTGCAGCCCGGTTCAGGAGCTATGGATATTTTTTTTAATCATATGTTTTCCATAAGTCCAGCATTCAGGCCGGCAGCGACCATTGTCCATACCATTACTTACAGGGTAACGGGTGAGAATCCGACATACCTTGGTTCACAAAGATATTCCTTTGGAAACGAGTTGCATATGTCACTGGGAATATCTGAGCAGAATCTTGTTGGCAAAATACTTATGAGCTACGGACTGAATATAAGGTACCGTAATTCAGCAAGGGATGTTATAAACGGGCATACTTTGCCAAATACAGGAGGAGAATGGACTTTTCTGATGCCCACATTAAGCTGGCATGTCAGCTCAACCTCAGCTTTAAATGTAAATGCAGAAGTGCCTTTATATGCTAACATAAAGGGTACCCAGCTTACCCCAACATTCAGGTTAAATGCCGGGGTGTATCTGAAAATTGGGCCCGGAGGAGATTTGTTGTTTGGGTTTTAATGTGTCAGGTTTTACATTTTCATACGACAATTTAAAAGGAAGCAGAATTGAAAACTAAAATTGAATAATCATGAAAAGGAGAAAAATTATGTTGTTATCAATAGTTTATATGATCTTCCTTATTTCGATGTCATGTAGTAAAGATGATACATCACCTAAAAATGATGAAGGCCCTGACGACCCTGTAACTGGTGAGTGGCTGGTTCCGGAAAATGAAATATTTGATGGCGGTCCCGGAAAAGACGGTATACCTGCGTTGAGCAATCCACAGTTTACAGATCCGCAGGAAGCTGCATATCTTTCCGATAATGACCTTGTTCTTGGGTACGTTAGCAATGGTATAGCTCGTGCATACCCTCATAATATTCTTGACTGGCATGAAATAGTGAACGACAGTTACGATGATCTTAATCTGGCAGTAATTTATTGTCCGCTCACCGGAACGGGAATTGGATGGAATCGCGAAATAGCAGGGGAGCTTACTACATTTGGAGTGTCCGGTCTGCTTTATAACTCAAACATAATACCATACGACCGTGAGACGGACAGTAACTGGTCGCAGATGTTGCTTAAAGCCGTTAATGGGGAGTTAAAGGGCACCCGGGCCGAAACTTTCAATTTAATTGAAACACGCTGGGATACCTGGAAAAGCATGTATCCGGAAACAAAAGTACTCTCAACGGAAACTGGTCATAACCGGAATTACAGCCAGTATCCCTATGGCGATTATAAAACGAGTAATTCGCTTATTTTCCCGGTAAGCAATGAAGATATCCGTTTACATAGGAAAATAAGGGTTCTTGGTATTTTGATAGAGGAAGAGGCAAAAGCTTACAGCATCGGGAAATTCGGCTCTTCTATTTCGCTGATCCATGATACTTTCAATGATGAGAATCTGGTGATTGCAGGAAGCAAAGATAAAAATTTCATTGTGGCTTTTAAAAGAGAAACGGATGACGGAGTTTTGCGGGAGTTTACTGCCATACAGAATAACTTACCTGTTATAATGAAAGATAGTGAAGGTAATTTATATGATGTAACCGGGCTTGCAATTGAGGGACCGGGAGAAGGAACACGGTTGCGGACAGTAACCCAGTTTATGGGGTACTGGTTTGCCTGGGCTGCATTTTATCCTGATATAAAGTTATATTGATACCTGACTAAATCTATTTATATCCGGATAATGAAATAATATTCGCTGGAAGTTCCCGTACCTTTTTTCATGCCTTTCAAACCGTTGAGGATCGCCCCAGAAGCCTGAGCATTTCTGCGTGCTTGCCAAGCGCTTTTAAAAATGTTGGTTCTATGCGGTAGCTTACACCATGTTTCTCTGTGGTCTCTTTTACAATGGTTGAGAGCTTTTTGTAATGAACATGACAAACCTGGGGGAAGAGGTGATGTATTGCGTGGTAGTTCAGTCCCCCCGAAAACCATGTCAAAAACCTGTTGTCCGGGGCATAATCTGAGGTTACCAATAACTGATGGACGATCCAGTTATTTTCTATAGTGCCGTTCTCATCGGGCAGGGGATATGCCGAATCGGGCATAATATGTGCAGTTTGAAAAACTATGCTAAGCAGTACGCCAGCTATAAAATGCATTATGAAGAAGAATAGCAGTGTAAGGTACCAGGGGATAGGAAGTATAATAATTGGCAAAGCAATAAAAATGATATAATACATTATTTTCGAGAATACCAGCTCAGTCATCAGCCTGCTGAAGGAATTTTTTCCCCTACCCAGCAACCCCATCTTCCTGTATTTGAATAACTGCTTGAAGTCCTTGGTGGTAATCCACAGGATTGTCATAAGACCGTATAATAACCATGCATATATATGCTGGTAACGGTGTATTTTTCTAAGCGGTTTATGAGGAGAAAATCGCAACAATGGCGCAGGGTCTATATCAGCGTCAAAACCGTCTATATTGGTAAAACTATGATGTATATTGTTATGCTGGATTTGCCAGGTGGCAGGTTGTCCACCCAGTAGATATAAAGAGTACCCGATCCATCTGTTTATTGCTTGATTTTTTGAATAACTGCCGTGGTTGGCATCATGCATGACTGTCATGCCTGTTC
>SKND01000151.1 GCA_007120695.1 Bacteroidales bacterium
CTGATGGAAGGGGTTCAGAGCGAAGCCGCCTCGCTTGCCGGACACCTGAAACTGGACAATCTGATCTACTTTTATGATGACAATGGCATAACAATTGATGGAAGCACGGATTTGTCCTTCTCTGAAGATGTGCCTAAAAGGTTTGAAGCATATGGCTGGAATGTGGTGAAAGCCGATGGCAATGACCTGGATTCCATTTCGAAGGCGCTCGCAAGTTGCCTGGATAACAATGGCGGTAAACCATCCCTGATCGCAACAAAAACCAATATTGGATATGGCAGTCCGAACAAGCAGGATACGGCTGGTATCCATGGTGCTGCTTTGGGAGAAGAGGAAGCGAAACTGACTAAGGGAAACCTGGGTTTCGATCCAGAAAAGTCCTTTTTCATTCCTGATCAGGCCCTTGAAGTGTTCCGGAAATCAGTTTCCAGGGGCCAGCAGCTGGAAAAAGAATGGGAGGATGGACTTGCTGCTTACAAGGAGAAATATCCGGAGCTTTATGAAGCATTTACCGGTTTTCAAAAAGGCGAGTTGAATATTAACTGGGATGAAGTACTACCGGAATTCGCTCCAGATGCGGGCAAAATGGCCACACGTCAAGCCTCTGGCAAAGTACTTGAGAAAGTGGTAGGAGAGAGTCCCTTTATCATTGGGGGATCGGCGGACCTGACCCCATCCAACAACACTCTGGTGAAAACGCTTCAGGACTTCTCAGCGGATAACTATTCCGGTCGCTACATCCGCTATGGCATTCGGGAACATGGCATGGGAGCCATAATGAACGGTATGGCATTGAGTGGATTGCGTCCGTATGGAGGTACGTTCCTTGTTTTTTCTGATTACATGCGACCGACGATACGGCTTGCCGCCTTGATGGGCGTGCCGGTGGTTTACGTATTCACGCACGACAGCATTGGCCTGGGCGAAGACGGTCCGACCCATCAGCCGGTTGAGCACATACCGTCACTGCGGACCATACCCAATCTGAATGTCATTCGTCCGGCCGATGCCAATGAAACAGCCCATGCCTGGAAAATGGCCCTGGAACGCACGGATGGTCCCACCGCATTGATTCTCACGCGTCAAGGGCTACCCATTTTTGACAGAAGCGATATCGTTCCGGCAAGTGAGGTTACGAAGGGGGGATATGTCATGGCAGGTAGTGAGAAAGACGAATTGATTCTCATAGCAACCGGGTCTGAAGTTCAGCTTGCTCTTGGTGCGCGGAAACAACTGCTTGAAGATGGTGTCCAGGCCAGAGTGGTTAACATGGCATGCCATGAAATTTTCGACCGGCAACCAGCTTCCTACCGTGAATCGGTTCTGCCTCCGAATATTATGAATCGGATTTCCATTGAAGCCGGTGTGGCACTTGGTTGGGAGAAGTATACCGGCCTTGGAGGTATTAACATATCGCTCGAACAATTCGGCGTATCGGCGCCGGGGGGTGAAGCCATGAAGGCACTTGGTTTTACGGTAGAGCGCGTGGTGGAAGAGTGTAAAAAACTGTTGGATCAGCAACACACCTGATAAGCTTCTTCCCGGGAAAGCCCAACTCAAAACGATATATGGAATCGTTTTTGAGTTGGGATGACAACGTCTCTGTTTTTTTAAAAATCAGACTTGACAACAGGAAAAGGTTTATGTAAATTAGTTACCGTTAAAGTGAAATGATTTTAATAAATCTGGTAAACCGGATTATTTCTTTGTCGCCTGTTTGAATATCCAAAGCAAGAAAAACCAGGTTTTGTCCCTGTAACCTGGTTTTCAAAAACAGTATGATTGGAGGAGCTGTTTTTGTATCTCCACATTTGTTGCTTTCAAGAAAAGCAGCTATCCAATGGTGACTTGCTTTCAAGCCTGATTGTCCACCCGGCAGTCAGGCTTTATTTTTTTATTTGCGCGGCTGAGCGCACAGTGAGCAGGAAGCTATAAGTTTCTCTCAGGTAAAAGTGTCTCTCCAGATGCTTCAATCTTGCAGTTCGACTTTCCCTTTTGCATTTGAATGAAGATTATCGAAAAAGTTTACATCTTCCAGGATTTAGATGACATCGGTTCCAGCCAGAGAAAACCTGCTCTTTAAACTGTTGTTTGGTTTTTTAAATTAACCGTTTAACTTAGCAAAATTAACTGTAGACTTTGTTGTTTTTAAACAACTGCAGTCTTCGCTCTCTTTATTTGGCTATTTTTTTTTGAAAGGTGGCTAAAGGCAACTGGAAAGTGAAATGAAAGTATAAGTATTTGACCAAGAGTACATCAGATGAAGAAAAGAGCAACGCTGAATGATATAGCGCAAAAGCTTAATCTTACTAAAGTAAGTATCTCCAAGGCGCTACGTGATCATCCTGATATTTCGGAAGCGACTAAACAAAAGGTAAAAGAAGTTGCCAGGGAAATTGGTTACCGGCCCAATTTGATAGCCCGGTCCCTGACATCATCCAGGACTCAGACTATTGGGGTTGTTGTCCCAAAAATTGCCCACAGTTTCTCTGCACAAGTGGTGGCAGGTATTCAGAGATATGCCAATTCCAAAGGTTTTGTTATTGTTCTCACCGTCTCGGATGAAAATCCGGAACTTGAAAAAAAACATATAGAATCGCTTGTCTCAATGCAGGTAGAAGGGTTGCTGGTTTCGGTATCCATGACGACCAGAGAGACGGAAATTTACAACTGGATCAGGGAGATGCAGATTCCGCTGGTTTTCTTTGATCGTTACATACCTGACCTGGGGTTCAACTCCGTGGTCATCGATGACAGAAAAGCTGCAAAAGACGCAGTGGGTCACTTGATAAAATCCGGTTGCCGGAAAATCGCCCACCTTGCCGGTTACAATCATGTAAGCATAGGCCGCCAGAGAAGGCAGGGTTACGAGGAGGCTTTGCTTGAACACGGGATAAAGCCGGATCCCCGCATGGTTATTGAAGGAGAGGTTGGAGAAGATGCCGGGTATAAGGGCTTCAAGGAATTGCTGGCCCGAAACATTGAAATGGATGCACTTTTCTCGGTTACATTTCCCGTTGGACTTGGGAGCTATGTCGCAATGCGTGAAATTGATCCATCAATGATTGACAGGATAGAAATGCTGGCATTTGGCGACAGTGGTATAAGAGGAATTGTTCCTTATCCTC
>SKND01000415.1 GCA_007120695.1 Bacteroidales bacterium
CCTTGCATTACTTCTCCAAAAACAAATCCACCAATAAACCATAAAAAAGGGCCTCCGCCAGAATGTTTTTTTAACTCAGCTGATGTCAATTCCTTAAGATTTAAAAATTTCATATCTATCATATTTAACATTTTTAAATTTTTATTATAAAAACAAAATTAAAAAACAATTATAAACTTCTCTTAGTAAAAAATTATATTCCTCTTCTTGCCATAGTACTTGTATAAGCTTCATTATGAGATTGCCAGCAATACTCACATAAAAGGAATTCTACGAAGTCGGCAATCCAGCCACCTCCATAAATAGTTTTTGTTTCTGTTTGGGTTATTTCGTGGACATCGAAATTTTTTAATTTTAAAGCATCCATATTTAAACAATTTTAAGTCCCCTACTCTATTAAGGCTTTTCGGTATCCGCCGTAGTAAAATGAGATGTTTCATTTTTAGGTTAAAAATTATGAAACACCCCCATTCTTTCCCCTGCCGGGGGCTTTAGCAAGTTGTAAGCTTACAATATGAAGTTACCGCGGCAGAGTCCGGAAAAAAAGTACTAATGAAAAATTTTCCTCCGTTTGTTGATTTTGTTTCACTGGCATTTAAGGCTTTCAGTTCAACAGATATTGATATATGAAAGGGTTCGGAATAATAGAATGTTCTGCATGATTTGGAGTAGGCGATTGGTGCTCCTTCCATCTTCAGGTAATCCATAATCTCATACAACCTGGTACGGCTTATTCCCAGCCGGCTGGCAAATTCTTGTGGACTACCCGTATTTTCATGGTCAACCAATTTATGCATTAACTCTATTCTTTCAAGATATTTAAATATTTTCATAATTAATAAATTACTTAACACTAGTGGAAGTTTGCCCCAAAATTATAACGGTTTCGCAACAGTCAGTTTTTACATTTTGTAGTCTTCTAAGGAAATATGAAATTTTACTGTAACCGGATAAAATCAGGGATACTGTCATTCTCAACTATTACCATTATTATTCTACCACTTCTCTAATGCCATGTCTAGCATCATTATAACCGTCAATGAAAGCTTTTTTATGTGCTTCCCAGTTGTATATGCTTGTGAATAAGAAGTAGGTCAGGAACCCAAGGAAAAAGACAAGCACGTCTCTTTTAGTGATCTTTGGTTTTTTCATGTTAAAAGGATTTTAGTTAGTGTTGTTTTAATAAAGGGACCTGCTTCCCCCACATACTTCTGAAGGGCCCTCCGGAATTTATAAGCTCATTAAATTCTCCTTCCTGAATAACTTTTCCCTGATCAAGTACAATAACCTTATCGGCCATGCTGATGGTTGAAAGCCGGTGGGCAATGACTATAGCTGTTTTACCAGACTCTCTGAATAGTTCAAGGGTTTTCTTAACATATGATTCTGCCACTGAGTCAAGCGAGGAGGTTGCCTCATCCAATATCAGGATCTCTGGATCACGATATAAAGCACGGGCAATAGCTATCCGCTGTTTTTGTCCGCCCGACAATGAAACCCCGTTTTCACCCAGAAATGTATTGAACCCGCCTGGAAGCTGATCTATAAAATCTGTCATCCCCAGTTTATTGCATATATCTAGTATTCTTTCCGTATCGGCACTGAAATCATCAAGGGCAATATTATCAATGACAGTACCTGTGAACAGGTCGATCTTCTGGGGAACCACTGATATAATTCGCCTTAGCGAATTGGTATTAAACCGCCTTATATCATGGTCCCCTAGATATATTTTCCCTGACTTAACCGGGTAGATATTCTGGATAAGTGAAGCAAGTGTTGTTTTTCCGGAACCGCTTTCTCCAGTTATGGCTGTTATCTTACCGGCGGCGATTACAAGGTTGAGAGAATCAAATACATCAACTCTTGTTCCATACCTGAAGCCTACATCCCTGAATTCGATATCACCAATCATTTCTGCGTTAAGCGAAATTAATCCCTCCTTTTCCTCCGATTCAAGGTCAAAAATCTCAAATAGTCTGTCGGCTGCTATCAATGCGTCCTGAAGGTTCCTGTTAAATCCTATTATATCTGATACTGGCGCAGTGAAATAGCCGATAACTGCATAGAAAGAGAGCAGTTCGCCGGGGGTTATGGAGTTGCTGAGGACAAAGCCTGCCCCAACCCACAAAACTATCAGGGTAAATAATTGGGTTATAAAACCTGATGATGCTGATGAGAAGATGTTGTTAAGTCCTGACTTATATGCTGTGCCAAGCAGATCGACAAATTTCATTTCGGTTTTGAGCGAGGCCACCTCTTCGAGCGCAAATTTCTTTATGGTAGCAACCGAGCTGAGCGATTCAACAAGTTGTGACTCAAGGTCTGCTGCTCTTTCCATCACCTTCCTCTGCACTTTCCTGTTAAGCCGGTCGTAAACAACATATATGACGGCATAGAATGGAATGACCAGTAGCACTACAAGCGCCAGCTTCCAGTAGTATGAAAACATCAGGGCAAATGATACGATGAGAATGAGAAAGCTTACTATTAGATTAATAGATACATCATTTATAAAGGTACGGATTTTAACTGCATCACCTATCCGTGAAATGATTTCGCCGGTCCGCATATTATCAAAAAATGTTTGTGGTAACCTGATAAGGTGCCTGTAATATCCAAGGATAAGTCCTGCATCAATCTTTTGCCCGGTCTTGAGAACAAATAGCCACTGAAAAGTGCTGAGCAAGACTCTGATCATGATTATTACAATCATTGCAAGTCCCATCAGATTGAGCAAATTGGCGTTACCAGAGGGGATAACATTATCTACCAGCTTACCAACGAATATGGCAGTTGAAAGTCCGAGTACCGAAAAGAGTATTGCCCCGGCAAGGGCCTGCAAGAGCACTCCTTTGTTAGGTCTTAATAGCTGCCAGAATCTGAGTGTAACCGGTATTTTTTGGTTTGCAGCACAGAATTCCTCTCCCGGTACCAGCAATACCAGCACACCAGACCACTGTTTTCTGAAAGCCTCATGGGTGATATTGTGAAGATTACCATCGGCCGGATCCATAACGGTAATTTGTTTACTGCTTGTAACGGTAATTACAACAAAATGATGAAGTCCGTTTTCCAAAACTACGTGAGCAATAGCGGGTTTTGGTATCTTAAAGAGACTTTCAAATTCTCCCCTGACTCCCTTGGCAAGAAAACCAATCTTTTTTGAAGCTTCAACAAGTCCAAGAATATTGGTGCCCTTTTTGTCGGTGCCTGCAAGTTGACGTATTCTTGCCACCGGTATTTGCAGCTTATAGTGTGATGCCACAGAAGCCAGACAAGCAGCCCCACAATCAGTTATATCCCTCTGTTTTACTTTAACCGGCATAGGCTGCTTTTTCATTAGTAGTCTGATAAGGATTAAACCATTTGTCTGCCTTATCAAACAGCAACTCAAGCAAGGATCGGCGTGTAACCATAACCCTGGCAGTAAATGTCATCCCTTTTATAACCTCTGAGGTAAAACCATTTTTAAGTGAGAGTGATTTATCTTCCGGCATGCATCTTACTCTGAAATAAGCTGAAGTACCATCGGAGATCAGATCACCGGATATATCAGTAATAAACCCGTTAAGCATTCCCCATTGGTGATAGTTATAGGCATCAACCTGGAATCTTACCTCCTGCCCTACTCTTATAAATCCTATATCAGATGGTTTGACATAAAAAACAGCAGCAAGCTCACTATCCGGAGATATTTCTGCAATCGTTTGTCCGGGTGAAAGAAATGAACTCTTCTGGATATCAATACTATGAATTATTGTCCCGTCAATTGGTGAGGTTATAATCCTGTTTTTTAACTCCTCCCTTCTCATCTCCAGTTCTGCCTCATATCTTCTTGCCTCATCCCGGCGGACAGAAAGATCGCTTTGCCAGACAGCAAGCTGATAAGCCATGAGCTGATCAAGTTCCCGTTTTTCAATATTGTAATTATTACGAGAATTTTCATGTTCTGCCTTCGAAATTACCAGTTGCTCAAAAAGGATTCTGCTCCTCTCATAGTCAGTACGCGACCTCTCATGCTTTTGATTTTGCAGTTCAAGCTGCCTGATAAAACTTATCAGTTCAGAACTGTACCGGGGAGTCATAAGGCCACCGGTGCCAATTCTTAGCCTGGACTCTGACATCCCGGCAAGAATCTCCAGATCATGTATGGATGACTCATTACCCTCCATTACATCCATTAGGGAGCTTAACTGAGCCTCGATCCCACCAGAGTCCATAACAAAAAGTGTATCACCGGCTTTTACACTGTTACCATTGGTAATAGCCGTATAAACAACCCTGCCCTGTCCGGGAGAATTAATGACCTGTTTCTCAATTGCCGATTGAAATTGTCCCCGAGCCTGAACGGAAATATCGACATGGATAAATGGAAGGATCCCAAACAGGGCAAGTATGCTGATGATTATTATCCAGTAAATAGTTCTGCTTTTCGCAGAAATTCTGGAAGTATACAATTCCACAGAATGGTTTATAACTGAATCAGGAAATAATGCCATACTGGTATAGATTTACAAAGTAAGTGTATCCTCTTATTCAAGTTACAAAGGAAAAAAGTAAAAATCCTAACAAAGTGCTGTCAAAAAAGATGAACGGTCAGAATTAGCACCTGAACGGTAATCAGAAACAAGAAAGCTGCGGCAACCAGAAGCAGGAAAATTATTATAAATTACTGAAGATTTGTCTGCTGAAATTAAATCAATCCGGGTGCAACCTTCTCTGTTATTTTTGTATCTATTATTTAACCAGAGAATCTATAACCTGAATTGAGGGAATGATTCATTAATAATATGCTGAGAATTGATCAGAGATAATTGATCAGAGATAATTTACCGGAGGGAATTGATCAGAGATAATTTACCAGAGGGAATTGATCAGAGATAATTTACCAGAGGGAATTGATCAGATCATCAAACGATAATAATACTATAAAACCATCATCAGCCTTTGGCAGACAAAATAACCTGAATTTCACATCAGATGAATATGGCTAAAAGGACTTATTATTGCATGTGAAATCGACTAAAAGTCAATTCTACATCTGGCAATTACTGCTAAAAGAACAAATAATTGCATGTAGAATCGACTTAAGGTCAACAAAGCATGAGGGTTTGACTTCGTCGATCTCACATGCGATATGATTTAACTTTTTGCAAAAATTATCAGATGTGACATTCATGGATTGAAAAGTAAATCATACGTATCATGAAATTGTAACATGCTGTTAAACAATTTGCTAACTATACTTTATGCGAATAAAAATGCGTCCAAAACAATTATTGGTAAGCCTGATATTAATCATTGGTCTGGTCTCCTGCGGAAAAGGTGATTTCAGGCCGGTTGAAAATGCAGGTATTCCGCTGATAAGCAAAGTGCTTGTTGATTCAGAACCATTTAGGGAATATACTTATAATGAAGTCAACCTGGTGGTAGAAGAAAAAACTAAATTCAGTTATACAGGTCATTTTTACAACAGTAAAAACCAACTTGTACAATCTGATTCATATTGGGATCATTCCATATTCAGCAGCAGCAGTTATGTTCTTGAGGATGCAATGAAACGCACCGAATGGGTATCCCCGGCCAATACTGAAAAAGCTTCTTACAGGACTTATCAATATAACGTTTATGATCAATTATCCAAAATAAATTATAATCCCGTGACCATGGGGGCCGAATCATATTCCACATTTGAATATGATGTTGATAAAAGGATAAATAAGCAACTTCAATTTTACGGAAACAGATTATCATCATATTTTGAATATACCTATGATAACATAGGCAACCTGGTAAAAACTTGGAGATATAATATTGATGATCACGGAAATGCTGTTTTAAGCACTACTACAGAATATGAATTTGACGATAAGCACAACCCTTACTATGCTTTTAAAAGACTTTGCCTGCCAGGTATTAATACCAATCCAAATAACATCATCAAAGAAACCTACAGGATCCACTTTGAAGTACCGGCGAATATTGAAACTACACAGATAAAATCAACAACTTATGAATACAACGATCAGGGTTACCCGTTTAAGGTTAACGGATCGATGGAATATATCTTTACTACTCCCAGGATAGGATTGTTTCCTGATTAAAAGGTCATTTTCTCTCTAATTCAAGTTTGCCCGCAAGCTCTTCAAGCTCTTCTTTTGCCTTTTCCTTTGTACCGGTTTTTATTAAAGGCATAATCTTATTTCCTCCTGAATCATAAATGAATATTCTGTAATCTTTTTGCCCTGTATTAAGAACCCTGTTGCTCCGGCTGTATGTGCGCCATGATATATTTGACCTCTCAATTCCTAGCTTCATACCAGGTTCAACATTCATCCATTTTCCTGTACTAATGATCCCAAATATATTATTATTGAATTTAATCCGCCTAAGGTCAAAGTCAATTGATGTACCTGTCGAGGTAAAACCTATATAAGCACCTATAAAAATAATTACAATTGCAGAGACGGAATAGTATGACATGATAAGTCCTGCTATTATGAGGATAACACCGGCTGTGTTTCCTGAAGGTCCGAAATATTTATCAAGCCTGTTATTGGTTATCATCTGCTTAAATATTAATATTTGTGTTAGGTGCTGATCGGGCTATCCACTGCCGAAATAATCTTTGAAACAACTGATAAATGGCTCCGTCAATCCTGAACAAATTACAAATTGATCTGTGAGTGCAGGAAAACGTAGACAAATTACAAAAATCTTCTATATTACAGCCATCATAATTGTATTCTTAATAATATAGTCACAGAATAAAATATACCGGTCATCAGAATGACAAATTTTGCAGAGAGGGTTATTCAATTCAACAGTAATTTGCATCTTGATTTAAATCTTCCGGATGGCATAAGGGTAATGAATCCCTTTGCAGAAAATCCTGAAGCCCTGAAAATATCATCTGCTTTCTACAGGAGGTTTTATAGCGACAATAAGGTGCGAAGGCTAATCCTCGGAATCAATCCCGGTCGTTTCGGGGCTGGTGTTACAGGTATTCCTTTTACAGACACCAAGAGACTTGCAGAGAAATGCGGCATTGCTATTGAAGGAATCAATACACATGAACCGTCATCAGTTTTTGTTTATGAAGTTATTGAAGCATATGGTGGAGTAAAAAAGTTCTATAGTGATTTTTACATAAACTCACCTTCTCCCCTGGGATTTGTTAAGATCAGCAGCAAAGGAAGAGAGGTTAACTACAACTATTATGACAGTACAGAATTGTCACGGACCGTATACCCGTTTATGGTAGATTCCATTAAAGCTCATATAAGAATGGGTATAAATACAGATGTGGCGTTTTGCCTTGGTACAGGAAAAAATTACAAGGTCCTCAGCAGGATGAATGAGGAACAGCGATTTTTTGGTAAACTTGCTCCCCTTGAACATCCCAGGTATATTATGCAGTATAAATCCAGACAGAAACAGTATTATATTGATAAATATCTTGAAACACTTCGATTTTTAAACAGCCCCTGGTAGAATAACCTGAAAAGGAAGTAACCTGAGAGAAGTATCGGGAGTAACATTATAATATAGTATTTTCAATGCAAAAAAGCCCGGAATGATCAATGACATTTCCGGGTTTTAATTGCTTCCGGGTAGTAAAAAATTCGCTAAAATCGGACTATCTACCACCAGAGTTAATGCCATTTGGCTTTAACCCCGATTTTTGCTTCGCACCGCGAATTTTTTTAATCGCACATGCCTTTAGGGCAAAGCCCCGCCAGGACATTACCGCGACCTGAGGACACGGGTTTTATAGCTTAACTAAAACTATCATATCAGGTGGTTGACTCAAGTATCTCCTTTCCTAATGCCAGGCACTCCTCCCTTTTTAGATTGTCATACTCAACCATATTGGGAATTTGCTGCATCTTCTCTCGTACATCCGGCTCCATCAGTCCCCAGGTTATCCTGCCCAGGAAAACTTTTGCGGGTACATCATAGGCTCCGGTCAGCGGTGAAAGCTGGTAACCGATAAAAGCATCATGTTGCTCCTTTTCAATGGGCTGCATCATATTTCCGCAAACAGCAAATAATCCACGCACCTTCCCCTCAAACGTACTCCTGTTTTTTTCAAGGTAATCTTTCAGCATGGGATAAATTTCGTTGCTCCTTATTGATCCGCCGATAACAATATGGTCATAAACGGAAAGGTCCGGGTTTTCCCGTACATCAAAGACATTGGCTATAGCGTCCATACCTTCAGAAATCCAAATCCCCGCATCACGGGATGTGCCGCACCATGTACCAAACAGTACCGCCCACTTCTTATCTGAGGGTCTGGGATAGAACTCGAGTGCAGCTGCCTTCTTGGGTAACATCAGGGCTCCGAGGCCAAGTATTCCGGCTTTTAAAAATTCACGTTTTCTCATGGTTTATGGTTTTGGGTTAATATCGGTTAAAAGTAAATATTAGCAGCTTAATTTTATATCAGATAATAATTTATATCATCTATTATTTCCAACTAATATTTCTCCTGTAAAAAATCAAAATTTTGTATAAAAAAGAAACAAAATTTTGACTTAAAGTCGGAAACACTTCGTTTTCACATTAAATTTTCTCATGCGTCTGTGTTTAATTTACGCAGAAAAAATTTAATGTATATTTCACTATTCAGCAATCGCCAGCATTTCAAAATCTGAAGTTGTAAGTTTGTCATTTCTGCTGAATGCACCAAGTTTTGCACCAAAAATATTGATGTTTTTAAATCCGAGAGATTTAAGCAACCAGGTTATTTCCGGGGGAGTATTTAATATTTTTTACCATAATCTTCGAACATCTGTTCGTACCACATTTTTGGTCTGTCGTTATTTTCTGTCATGATCAGCAAAACTATTAAGTAGAATAAATTGCGGTAATTTTTTCTCAGAGTAAATATAAATGAATTCTTTGCATTATATTGCAAATGTCATAAAGATAAAAATCAATTCATTATGACTGAAAGAAACCGAGAATTCCAGGTATTTTTAAAGTCCGCGGGAGCAAAATGCAATCTTCGGTGCAGTTATTGTTATTATCTTGAAAAAGACACCCTTTACAAAACTTCACCTGCTAAAACTGAAGGTACTGAATCAGGATTCAATGTTGTGGACAACAGAGCCATAATGTCAGATGAGCTTCTTGAGAAGTATATTTTACAACACATAAAAGCATCTGACGGACAATCTATAAATTTCTCCTGGCATGGTGGTGAACCAACACTGGCTGGCATTGATTTTTACAAGAGGGCCGTGGAGCTGCAGAAAAGGTACAAACCGGCGTCTAAAAAAATAATAAATGGCATACAGACCAATGGCACACTGCTTGATGAGGAGTGGTACAGATTTCTCGAAAAGGAGGAATTTATTGTCGGGATCAGCATGGATGGTCCTGAAAATTTTCATGACAAGTACAGGTTAACCAATAATGGTAATCCTACTTTCTCCAGGGTCTACGAGTCCTTCAGGCAACTAAAAAATCACAATATCATTACAGAAGTATTATGTGTAATACATGCTGGCAATATGGATCATCCGGTGGATGTTTACAGTTTCTTCAGAGAAAATGGAGCAACTTTCATTACCTTCCTTCCCCTGGTGATAAGGGACCATCAATCTGAGAGCGGGGTAAGTGATAGTTCTGTTACTGCAGAGGGTTTCGGCCGGTTTATGGTATCAGTTTTTGATGAGTGGGTTACCAATGACATTGGAAAGATCAAGGTTCAGTTGTTCGAAGAGGCAGCCCGGCCGGCATTCAACCAGGGTCATACTCTTTGTGTTTTCAGGGAAGAGTGCGGTGGTGTTCCGGTGGTTGAGCACAATGGTGATTTTTATTCATGCGATCACTATGTTGATCCTGAACATCTTATTGGCAATATAAATAATACTGACCTTGCAAAGCTTCTTAACACCAACGAACAGAAAGAATTCGGCAGGGCAAAGAGTGAGACACTTCCCCGGTATTGCCTTGAATGTGAAGTAAGATCAATGTGCAACGGCGAATGTCCGAAAAACAGGTTTATCCTGACTCCTGATGGTGAGCGGGGACTGAATTATCTGTGTTCAGGGTACCGTAGGTTTTTCAATCATTGCAAACCATGGGTAGAAGCAGTTGCTGAAGCCTGGAGGTTCAAAAATCTTCAAACTTTGCAAGCCGGGATTCATGGCAGGCCTGGTACACAATCCCTTCACCAGGTCAGGCCGGAAACAGAACCCCGGAGCCCCAACCAGAGAGATCGGAAAAAAATTAACCGCAATGCACCTTGTCCATGCCGATCAGGTAAAAAATATAAACATTGCTGCCTCCATAATTAACAGGGAGTTTCTCATCCGTATTATCCCGGCTCAAGCTTTTCTTTAAAAAAGGCCACGGTCCTCTCCCATGCAAGTTTGGCAGCTTCAGGATGATACCGGTCCGGGTTGGTGTCATTGTTAAAAGCATGCTGTGTTCCTTCATAAATGTGTATCCTGTATTCTTTCCCGGCTTTTTTCAGTGCCTCCTCAAAACCCTTTATGCCATCATTTATTCTGGCATCGTCACTTGCATAGTGGGCCATTATCGCGGCCTCAATTTCAGGTACACGCTCTGCCGGGGGCACACTTCCGTAATAAGGAACAGCTGCTTTCAGAGAAGGTGCATTAACTGCCACCTGGTTGGTCATTGCACCCCCCCAGCAAAAACCTGTGCAGCCTACATTCCCGTTGGAAAGCGGATGGGTTTCGAGGTATTTGACCGCAGCGACAAAATTCTTAACTGCATGGTCATAATCCAGTTCCCGGTTCATCTGCAATGCCTTTGTTATATCATCATCTTCAGGTGTTCCGCCTAAAGGCGACAAGGCATCGGGGGCAAGTGAAAGAAACCCTTCCCTCGCCATCCGCCGGTTCACGTCCATGATATGAGGCTGCAAGCCCCGGTTTTCGTGGATTACAATTACCGCAGGATACCTCCTTTCTGCTTTGGGTCTGGCCATATAGGCCCTTACATCGCCGGTTGCTCCGGGATAATTTATAAAGCCTGTTACGAGACCGGTATCATCCTGTACCATTCCTGGAGGATTTGAAGGGTTACCCGTAAATCCCTTACCCCTGCTTTGAACCGGATCAGGAAAAATACCTGGAAGTACTGAAGCCCTAAGGTAGCTCTTTTCAAGCACAGGAATCAATGCCATTGCGGCAGCGGTACCACCAGCATATAATGACAACTTCCGCAGGAAATCGCGGCGGCCTATATTCCCATGCCTGTACTGATTGTAAAATTTACTGATTTTCTCGTCCATGATAGTCAGGATTAAATTAAAATTGAATTGCGGCTATTTAGAGGCCGTCTATAAAGTCAGTGTTGATCCTGAATAAACAAACTGTTTTCCGGTACAATAATTTTAAATCCTGAACAAGTTAATTCAATAGATTGAATTTGACCAAAATAAAGTCATAAAATATACATTAAATTTTTTCTGCGTAAAATTACAGACAGACGCATGAAATCCTCATCATATTAATTTCACTAAACGTTAAGTCCAAATCATGAGGATTCAATGGATTGAAAAACATAACACTCAATAGATGTAATTGTAACATATTGTTATTCCGTTTATTA
>SKND01000177.1 GCA_007120695.1 Bacteroidales bacterium
CAGCCTTTAAGGCAGAAATGCATAAAGAAATGGATAAAAGCCTCTCCCGAATGCAGATAGATCATGTAGATATACTACACGCTCCGCATGGTGCCAGAATGCCACAGGAACTTGAGGAACCTTTAATTCGTGAAGTGTTTGAAGAAATTAAGCAACAAGGAAAGGCACGATTCTTTGGGGAATCATTTCATTCGGATATGACAAATATTTTGACAAAGGCGGCTGAATTACCTTATTATGATATGGTAATGCCGGCTTATAACATAGTGGTTCAGGGATCCCTGGATCAGGCACTGTTTAAGGCTGCAGAGTCAGGGTTAGGCATCTATGGTATGAAAGCTGCAAATCCGATCATGAGGGGTGATATTCCTTCATGGAGAATTGAGAAACTGAATGCTGCCGTTACAGGAGACTTATCAGTTCCTCAGAAATGTTATGCATGGGTATTTAGTAATCCGAATATTGCCGGCACTCTATCAGCAATGACCGACAAGGATATTTTGCGAGAAAATTTAGCTGTTCTGGATAAGGATTACGAAATCAATCCCATATAGACATTTAAATTGAAACAGGCTTAAAAATCCTTGATGAGTAATCAGAGTCTTTTACTCAATTTCTCCAATTATAACTGATTCAATCATTTACTAAGGTTTCCTACTCTCAAAACGGACATTTAGCCTAGGTTCCATTTTTTTATTTGTTTTTAAAATGAACAAATATGACATCATTTCCGGGAATTTGAAAAATGATTTCGTCTGAATCTTCAATAATTCTTTGTCCCCAAATATCGTAAAGATGATATGATGCGGATGCATCTAACCCAAGCTCTTCTTTATTCAGTTTAATTAATTCCGTGTAGTAGTTCCTGTTAAAAACGCCAATCCACCCCTCATTTTCATTGGTTTTGTGGGGCGTTTTCCAGACATCTACTTTCTGTGCATAATTATCCACTCTTGTTATCAGTTCACCAGTCACGCCATTTTGATTGCACGCAAGCATATCTGCATTGGTAAGTAATTCAAATACAATTTGGGGTGAAGATGTTAATGTACCGCCCATAAAAAGTGGAGAAGCCCCCATTGCACGTTGCGTCATAAACGTTTTTTTCTGCGCATAACTGAAATTATCCATTCGTTCGTATCCTCTGTTCGACTGTAAATTATTTAATGATAAAGGTTCCCAAAGCCGAATATGACCGAAAGGAATCATATCCATGTCTAACCAAAATCCCTTATCAGCATAAGGCAAAATTTGCTCCCATCGTTCAAAGGTGATATCTATATCTTCCTGTAAATCCCAGATATCATGCGAAATCCGAATCATTTCAGCCCTTGAATAGGTTTCATAGTATTCAGGATTAATAGCTCTGCCCGGTGAGATACTCAACATCATTTCCCATCCTGAGTTTTCAATTGCATCGGCTACTGCGTTGATTTCTTTGGGTTTGTGCACAATATCATCGTATTTTAAAAACTCAACTCCCCATTCGGCCATTAACTCCATCACACTGTTATAATATTCCTGAGCCCCTGGTTTATCCATATCAACACCATACATTAAATCACTCCAGGCGCAGATATCGTTTACATCAGCAATATCTCTTGCAGAATAATTCGTTCCTTTTATAGGAAGGTCTTTCTCAACGGCTTCACGGGGGATGCCTCGCATATGGTGTAATCCAAATTTAACATTGTGCTTATGGGCTTTATCAATAATATCTTTGAATCCATTTGGGAATAATACTTCAGATGGGATAAACCGGCCGTATTCATCAATATTCAGGTGTCTTTTATCGCCGTCGGTAGGCCAGTCCTCTCCCGGTTTCAGATCATAATGCGCATACCAGCCTGCATCAAGTACAAAATATTCGTATCCGTAAGGTTTTAGTTTTTCAATGAAAGCATCCAGATTTTCATGGGTAAGTTTTTCATTGATATCGAGCCCGTAGCAATCGTAACTGTTCCAACCCAACAGCGGGGCGGATGTTTTATTGGTGTACTGTGCAATTGAGCTGCCATTGGCCAGCATCAATGAAATGATAATAAATACTGTGCTGAAATAGTTATTTTTCATATTAATGTTTTTTATATGTTTTATTTAAGATGCAGTACAACCGGTCCTTTCCCAAGCGCGGCGGGGGGATTGAATTGGGCAATACCATTTTCAAACCTTCCTCTGGCAGCCACATACTCTCCTGTAAGGGGTTGATACCAAACAGCCTGCAAGGGTTGGGTCAATCCCCACAAATTTAATTTAAAAGAAGTCGCTTCTTGCTGATATACTACATATTCCTTCCCGGGGTTTGCCAGACAATATCCTTCAGTAACCAGGAAATCATTTGACTCCATCTTCCAAAATTTCGTGTTTTCAAAAAAATCTACGAAATTTTTGACGTATTCATAACCCGGCGGATTATCATCATACCTGATAATATCCCAGGCAGTATATGTATAATAATAAGCATTATATGCTCCGGCCATCTGAACTCTCCAAATGGCATCAATAACCTCTTCCGGAGTATTGCTCCGTCCGAATGCTCTATCATCCAATCCACCAGGACCGTGCTCATAACCCGATTCAACATTGATTACCGGCCACTCATTACCGGCAAGTTGGTTCAACGCTACGGTATGAATATCAGAGTGTTCCTGAGCACTACGAAAATCAACAATATCGTCATAATCCCCCCTGTCGTAAGTAGCCCTGTCGTCATGAACTGTAAGCAATCTGTTATAAGGATCCGTTTCACGAATATACTTTAACCGTTCAACTTTATTGCGGATAGATTTTTCATATTGAGCCTCCTTCGATAAATTCCAGATGATATTGGGATAGGCCGCATAACGGGCTATAATCCAACGATAAAAAAGATCATCTTCGGCACTGAGTGGCTTTGGCCAGTGCACCAATTTGTTGTGTACCTTAAAATAGATGTAAGCAACCAATCCACGTTGATTCATCGCTTCAACCATTTTATCAAAATGGTTCCAATAATCCAGATTAAAGCGATTGAAATCAGGGTTTTCACGACTACCTCCCCATGGATATAATAAGGGTGGCCCATAGTCAGTGTCTTCAGTGTTTCCCGTGCGCCAGTTTGTATCGTAAGCCCAGGCATTTATCAAAA
>SKND01000010.1 GCA_007120695.1 Bacteroidales bacterium
GGAAGTATTGATGCCAATCGTGGTGACTACCAGAATGGATGGGATACCGACCAGTTCCCGATCAATCTGTATGAGCTTGTTGAAACCATGCTGGTAATAATTGAAGCCGGAGGTTTTAAAACAGGAGGGATTAATTTTGATGCCAAGACAAGGAGAAGCTCAACCGACCTCGATGATCTGTTTATAGCCCATATTGCAGGAATGGATGTGTTTGCAAGGGCACTGGAAGTTGCCTATGATGTGCTTGAGAATTCACCTTACAAGAAGATGAGAGCGGAACGTTATAAATCCTTTGATTCAGGTAAAGGTGCAGAATTCGAGCAGGGCAAGCTCACACTTGAAGACCTGCGCAAACTGGCGGTTGACAATGGCGAACCTGAGCAGTTAAGTGGGAAACAGGAGCTATACGAAGCTATTCTCAACCATTATGTAATGTAATTGCTGATATGCTTAATGAACCATCTTTATGAGCCCCGTGAATTTTACAGGTTATTAACCTTGTGAAATCATGGGGTTTTCTTTTACCAGTTGTGATTAACTTATAAGGTTGACCAGAATTGATCAGATTCAAAAAGGAACCGTCAAAAGATTCATAATGCCTAATAAAATTTACTCATCAATAATAATTTTCTACTATGGGCTCAGCATTTGATTTAATTGATTATATAGTTTTTACAATCTATGTTTTGATGATCGTCGGGATAGGTTTATTTGTTTCCCGCAGGAAGAAAGGTACGGAGCGAACTTCCCAGGATTATTTTCTGGCCAGCAGGTCACTCAAATGGTGGGCCATTGGAGCCTCGCTTATTGCAGCGAATATATCGGCAGAACATTTTATTGCCATGTCAGGATCAGGTTACAGGATAGGCCTTGGGATTGCCGCGTATGAATGGATTGCGGCTATTGTGCTGATTATTGTGGGAAAATATTTTCTGCCTCTTTTTCTCGACAAGGGGATCTATACTATGCCCCAGTTTATTGAAAGCAGGTACAATAAAAGTGTCAGCGTTGCATTTGCAGTATTCTGGCTTCTGGTATATGTCTTTGTAAACCTGACTTCGGTTATATGGCTCGGGGCACTTGCTATGGACCGTATTATGGGGATACCTTTGATGTGGGGTATTCTGGGACTCGCCGCTTTTTCGGCTATCTATTCTATTTATGGCGGACTAAAGGCAGTAGCCTGGACCGATGTTGTGCAGGTGTTCTTTCTGATTGGCGGCGGACTCGTTACAACTGTTCTTGCGCTTTATGCTGTATCCGGAGGAGAGGGTATTTTCCAGGGACTCTCTGTTATTTATGAGAAGGCAAGTGCCTCCCATTTCGGGATGATTGTAGCAAAGGATACAATAGTTCCTGACGGCGCCGGAGGATTTACCGATGCATTCAACGATCTTCCCGGTCTTGCTGTTATACTTGGCGCCATGTGGCTCACGAACCTCGGATACTGGGGATTCAACCAGTTTATTATCCAGAAGGGACTTGCCGCCGAAAATATTCAGCATGCAAAGAGAGGGTTGATCTTTGCCGGTTATCTCAAGATCCTCATCCCGGTAATTGTTATCCTGCCCGGAATAACAGCATATGTGCTGTTCCAGCATCCTGAACTCCTTGAATCAAGAGAGTATATAGGTGAGATCGGCAGGGCCGATGAGGCATATCCATGGCTGCTCAAGAACTTCGTTCCGGCCGGTATACGCGGTCTTACTTTTGCTGCCCTTGTCGCGGCAATTGTTTCCTCACTGTCTGCCATGATAAACAGTACATCTACCATCTTTACGATGGATATCTACAAGCCTTTCTTCAGTAAGAATGCCACAGAAAAAGAGCTTGTACGAGTTGGACGTATAGTAGCATTCACCGCTCTTGTAATAGCAGTAGTTTCGGCAAGACCTCTGCTTGGCGGCCTGGATCAGGCATTCCAGTACATACAGGAGTATACCGGATACATCTATCCGGGTGTGGTTGTAGTGTTTGGGATGGGACTTTTCTGGAAGCAGGCAACCACCCGTGCTGCATTGTGGACTGCAATTGCTACTATTCCGGCAGGAATTGTTATCAAGCTGTTTTATCCTGATATGCCGTTTATTCTGAGGATGGGATATGTATTTATTCTCCTTGTTTTCATAGCTTCGGCCATTAGTCTGCGGGACAGGAGCCTGGTTGAAGGAACTGTTCCAACGGGTAACAAGGCAAGATTTATGACAAACACAGGATACGGATTTGTTATTGCAGGTATAATTACCCTAATTCTCGGCGTGTTGTTTATCGGTCCTCTTGCACATCTCGGATTTGAATCAATATTCATGCTGGCAACCGGTTTCGGTTTTGTTGGAATGATCTTCATCCTTAACTCAAAAATGAAAAAGGTTGATAAGAAGGCAATCGATATTAATCCGGAATTGTTCAAAACGGGTAATGCCTTTAATTTTGGAGCTGCCGGTATTATATTGATCGTGGGTCTTCTGTATTACTTCTTCTGGTAAATCTTTGCCGGGAGGTAACCGGACTGATGAACCGGTTACCTCCTTTATTCAGATCAACAGAAACAAAGAACTACCCGAATATATTTTTAGATGTTTTATTTTAACGTATATTCATTATGGTATTGCAGGTATTGAAGTTAATGTTTTTATGGTTGTTAGTTTTGTTTCTCACATCATACTCAGGATGTAACCGGGTTGAAGTGCATGAGTTGAATGCACATGACAGTGATGTTATGTCGGTCAGCTTCAGCCATGACAGCCGCTACCTTATAACCGGCAGCCAGGATTCGACTGCCCGTGTATTTGATTCTAAAAACTCCTGGGAGATGGTATGCGTTCTTGAGGGGCACGACTCATGGGTGTACCAGTCAGAGTTTATGCCGGGTGACCGGGAGATTGTTACAGCGGGCTTTGACGGGAATCTTAAACTATGGTCTTTCGGGACGTGTCAGGAATTGATGACCTATAAGGGTCATACTGACAGGGTCAGGGCTGTTTCCATTCATCCTTCCGGAGAAAGCTTTGTCTCATGCGGATGGGATTCGACATTTGTAAGCTGGGATAAACAATCAGGGGAGATTCTTTATTCAGTACACGGGCATCCTGAAAAGATCTGCGACCTCACTCTTTCACCTGACGGA
>SKND01000098.1 GCA_007120695.1 Bacteroidales bacterium
GTATCCATGTTAGCCTTATAAAACAGCCGACCTGAAATCTGGCAAATAGCTATAATAAATGCGACAATTTCTTGCCATACCTCTTCCTGGTGAGCTTAAGGAAAAGCTGGGGGAAATTATTACTCCCTTCCGGGGAATTAAGGGATTAAGGCCTATTAGAAAGGAGAACCTGCATCTCACCCTTTTGTTTCTCGGCGATACAGGCTCTGAAAACAAGTTCTCCGAATTGCGGAAAATAAGCTTCTCCCCTTTCACCCTGACCACGACCGGCATCAAACTCTTCCCCGAAAGGAAACCCCGTCTCATATGGCTGGAAATCAGGGAGTCTGAAGAACTTAATGATCTGTACAGCAGAATCGCCGCAGTTTTTGGGGTTAATGATAAGTTGAAGGCCCATATCACGCTTTCGCGGATAAAATGGCTGCTGCCTCAGGATTACAGGATTGTGTCTGAGAAGATCGGGCTGACCAATCCTTTTGAGGCAGATATTGAAGTTGGCTGCTTTAACCTTTACAATAGCGAACTACTGACTGAGGGACCGGTTTACCGGATTGCAGAGACTTTTAATTCCGGAATATATTTGTAGCAGGTACAGATATTTGCCAATTTCCATCAACTTGTTTACGATTACAGAAGTATCAAAGTCTGCAAGAATAAAAAAAACAAAATCAATCGATCTGCGATATCCTATCGGATAAAGTTTGTCCTTTCAGGTTTTTCTTTTTCGGGCAGTTCTATTCCGGCCTCAATGCCTGCTTTGATGCACTTTAGCAGCCAGGCAAGGTTTCGGGCAAGGGTGCGCATAGTTTGCAGCCCCTCTTTGTCTTGTCTTACCTCTTCCGGAGTGTTGCCGTGCACCATGTTCCAGTATTGCGAGCCCACTACCGGCATATTGCTGATTGTGAAATACTTGTTGATCTGGTCAAAGGTGGCGGTTGCCCCTCCCCTGCGGCAGCTGACAACTGATGCAGCCGGTTTAAGCTCCAAATTCTTTTTCCCCGCGTAAAACACCCTGTCCATAAACGAGGTCAGCATGCCCGAGGCAGCAGCAAAATGCACAGGTGACCCGAAGACAAAGCCATCAGCCTTCTCTGCCATATCGAGAAAAATGTTAACATTGTCATCTATCACACACCTGCCGGTTTTGCGGCAATGTCCGCATCCCAGGCAACCGGATACCGGATCGGTGCCAACCTGAAAAATTTCTGCTTCAATACCTTGTTTTTCAATAGTTTCAGCAATCTCACTCAATGCTGTCCATGTGCATCCTTCTTTGTGGGGACTGCCGTTAACGAGTAATGCTTTCATCTGTTTATGTTTTACACTCCCGGTGTGGGAAGTTTTGACTTCAGGTATATTTTCGGTAACAAACATATTGAAATTTTGTATTAAGTCCACATGAGGTCTCACACTTTCCAGGATAAAAAACGTTTTCATTCGTATAAAGTAAGGTTATCAATTTATTTTACAATATTTTACATATTCATGGTTAGGATATTTTGCTTTTCAATCCATGGAACCCCCATGCTTTGTACATATTATTTTGTCTGACATAGTTTGATGGGGGTTTCATGTATCACTTTTTTCGGGACAATAATAAAATCTGGTTAAAATGGTTTTAAATCTTCCCCAAAAGTACCCGTAAGGGCAACATAGCCGTTATAACTTAAAGTTGATAATTTGTATCTTTGTTAATTAAAAACAGTAAATGCCGGAAATCTCCAGATTTTATGGGATAATAGTTTACATGTTCTACAATGAGCATGCTCCACCACATTTCCATGTTAAATATCAAGATTATGAGGCAATTGTTGAAATTGATTATGGAATAATAAGAGGAACATTGCCTAGAAGAGCTATTAACCTTATTTACGAATGGATGGATTTGCGCAAGGATGAATTGCTGGAGAACTGGAGATTGATCTAACAACGGAAATACTTGAATAAAATAGAACCGCTGAAATAAATTTGAATGGAATTAACAAAAGTAACTGAAGCAAAGTATTTTGGAGGCTACAAGATTGCTTTCAAATTCAGCGATGGCCGAAAAAAAACCATAGACCTTGAAAATGAACTATGGGGAGAAGTTTTTGAACCGTTGAAAGATATAAATGTTTTTAAAAGATTTACACTGAATCCCTTTACGATTCAGTGGGAAAATGGAGCTGATTTCGCCCCAGAATTTCTTTATCATTACGGCGAAACAAAAAAAGAAAAAGTATCCTGAAACAAATTTTGGACCACCTTGTGAGTACAGGAACGTACAATTAATTACGAAACATGGATAAACGGCATTTATGTTATAAACGTTAGTAACAACAATCAAACCAGGCAGGGGCGTAATGAGAAGAAAATAATTTGGCCACTAAAAATTGTAGGCTACAGAAATATTGAATCCTGCAGATAAACTATTTGTCTTCTTCAGATGGGAAGGCACGATATTATCGCCCTCAAAAATATTGCGCATATTGTAATTAAACCTGAGGCCGGGTTTAACGACCAGCCTGCCCTGAACATTGATGTTTAAATGGTATCCTAATAATAATCCGTAATCGGTATCACTGTAATTCTGCCTGATGTTGAAACTGTCGTCTCCCCTGGTTTCTTTGCCTGTCTTTAATACCGAATAATATCCGCCAAGGAGAACTTCCCCGGGAACCCTTCCCGGATCCCATAAATAAAAGGTCTGGAATTTAAGGTAATCAAGGTTGATTTCCCTGTTAATATAACTGGCATTAATATATTGCTGATAGTTCTGTCCGATTTCGGACCGCCAGAAGAACTCCATCCCAAAGGCAGTTCTCTGCCTTAAAATTATCGTAGCAGCAACCCCGACTTCCTGCCGGTACGTTGGCAGGGCGTTGTTAAGCCTTGAGGGATTCAGCCCGTTGTAAGTTTCATGGTTCAGGAGCCAGGTGTTTTTATATCCGAATACTATGCCGGCATCTTTAAAGCCGATTAAGTTATTACTGCCGTCACTCTCAGAATTATTATCCGGCAGATCATACTGTACAGGCAGATATCCCGGATGATCGGCAAGAGTCATTTCCTGTCTCTTATTATCAAGGGGATATGCTGTTAATGATTGTTTTCCTGCCAGACCGGTACGCGCAATGGGCCGTTCA
>SKND01000148.1 GCA_007120695.1 Bacteroidales bacterium
AAGTAATGACACAAGCCTGTAAGTTCACCTTGAAACCGGTCAATGTGATCGGGATTCAGACCGGCAGGGGGCAACAAAGGTCTTCCATCTTTTTCGGCTATACCAATTATGACATAACCCCACCCCAATTATTAATATCATTGGCAAATGCACACAGTGAGTGTAAAATATCTGCCGGATTCCAACCTTGCTTAAATTCCACCCTTTCCCATTCTATTACCTTGCCATTTATCAGTTCATTTATGTTTATTGCAAGTGCCATTTAGCTATACATTATATGTTATTGTATTTGACAAAGGTAATGGAAATAATATATCGGCATCAGGTGGGAGACACCGGATAGCTAATATAAAACTATTGCCTTGGTTTGACAACAATCACTGGATATGAACTCATGAATTAATGTTGCTTCCCCATTCAATTACCGGTACCAAGTGGTTATATATACAAACTACCGGTTTTTGAAAATAACCCATGCAACGACAGGTGAGTAACTAGTAAGCTAGGCCCGGAATATCTCGCCGGCATATATCAGTGGCAGATAAGTACCAATGGCGGAGGAGTATGGATAGACATAAGCGGAGCAACTTCTTCAGCCTACAGCCCTGCGAATGTTACAGCAAACACCCTTTTCAGAAGAAAATATACAAAATCATGTGCCCAGACAATCACCAACCATGTTGAAGTTAGTGTTGTCACACCCGCACCTGGCACAATAAACGATTCTAACGGTTCAGCCAACAGGAGCATTTGCCATAACACGGCATCAGGAAATATCAACAGCATCACCGGCGCAAATGCCGATGGCCTGACAATAGGATATCTGTGGCAAAGAAGCCTGAACGCCGGAGGTACATGGGCGGATGTTGGCGCAAGCAGTGTCGATTATAATCCGGGGACATTGACAAACACCACATATTACAGAAGGGGGGCAAGGATAAACCAGAGCGGTTGCCCCGTTGTATATACACAGATACCTGTCATAATCGAGGTATTTGAACCACACCAGCAGGGCAGCATATCAATACAGACACTCTCAGTATGTCCGGGCACAAGCGGCAATAAAATATCCGGTACAGCGCAAACCGGGGGAAACCCGGCTAACAGAAGTTACCGGTGGCAAACCAGCACAGACGGAACCTCCGGATGGACAAACTACCCTGGTACAGCAAGGGATGTCACCCTGTTGCACCAGACAGTATCAGGATTTTACAGAAGGGCTGATGATGCCGGTTGTGGAACAAAGTATACGAATGTCGTTGGTGCGGCTGTTTTTGCCTATTTGACAGCCGGTAGCATAACGGGAACCCAGACTGTGTACCAGGGAACAAGACCTGCCATACTTGCCAGCAGCATAGCTCCCGGGGGCGGAACAGGAAATTTCAACTACAGGTGGGAAAAAAGCAGTGACGGCATGACAGGATGGACAGCAGTAAGCGGTGCCCGGGAAATAACATACCATCCTCCGGTTCTGGCAACTATTAGTTGATACGGAAAAAACGAAAGATTTCTATTCAGCTTTAATAGGCAAACTATGATTACGAAATAGGGCAAAATAGTGCATATTCCCGACGGGCGACTCAAAAATTTTCATAACTTGCTCTTTGTGGAAATAAGTAGGTTCTTCACAATATAGCAGAACTATTTCCCACCAGTTGCATAGTGTGCCGGGAAGCCGTGAATCGGCGATAAAACTAACCTCATGCTGTAATTGAGAAGGTGGGAACTACAAAAGTGTAGTCGGTCCACCGTTGTTACCTTTCAGGAGAGGGCACCAAACCACTTACAGGTGCAGGTGATGACCCGCTAAGATGTCCCAAATGTAAAACTGGCTGGATGAAACCCATGGATCAACCGGTTAAAAAATTATCTGGAACCGGGATAAACAAGAACCAACCAAAGAACAGTTTAAAATTGTAAATTTGCATAATTAATAAGGACTGACTTCTTGAAAGTAGAACAAAACATATCAAGGTTAAAATATCTACTGAATTTATACAAAATGACAGTAGACGAATTGCTTTTGCCTATAAGTGAAGGACTTAAAAATCCATTGACTAAAGAGGATATTTTGGCAACGGAAGTAAAGGTTAGCTACTTAAAACGGATTGACAAGGTTTTTAATAAAGGACTTCACTTTTACTTAGATCCAAAATCACCTGAAGTATCTCAAGACGCAAGTATTTTCTTTAGAAAAACAAAGTTTGGGACAGACTTGAATATTGGTGCTAAGAAAATAGTAAATCAGTTTGAAGAATTTAAAATTTCTCTTTCTGCAATTTCAAAACTTGCAGAACTGAATATTGAAAGGACATTACCTGTTTTTACAATAAATCAAGACCCAAAAACAGTAGCCAAACAAATTCGCAAAGAATTATATCCCGAATTCAATCCAATTCCTAAGGAGTTTCTAACCTGAATTATTCATAAAAAAAGGGGTATTTTGTTCCCTAAAGACGCTACAAATTAGTATCTTTAGGGTGTTGAGAACAAAAACCCCTTTGTACAATGATAGAAAAATTTTCGCAGAATTCCTCACAACAACTTGCTCTTTTTCCGATAAAAAATAAAGACGTCTCCTTATCCTTCACTGGCCAGCGTATCAGTAGTGATGGCGGATTGTTGCTATTAAGAGAGCTTGACAACAAACTGGGCCTTATTGAATCCATAAGTGCCTGTATTAAAGACACAAGAGACCATCGATATATCGATCATGAGATGCAAGAGTTGATTGCACAACGAGTCTACCAAATAGCTGCAGGCTATGAAGATTGTAACGATTCCAATGCATTGCGTGAGGACATGGTTGTTAAAATGTGTGCCGGCCGTCTTCCCCAAACCGGTGATGACCTGGCCTCACAACCAACAATGAGCCGTCTGGAAAACCAGGCATCTAGAACTGACCTTTTTCATATGGGCATTAAACTGCTGGACAACTTTATTGATTCATATTCACGTGAACCAAAAGCTATTATTCTTGATTGTGCTGACACCAATACAAATACACACGGCCAGCAGGAACTCTCTTTGTTTAACCATTATTATGACGAGCATTGCTATATGCCCCTTCATATTTATGAAGGTCTCTCGGGCAAGCTGATTACAACC
>SKND01000023.1 GCA_007120695.1 Bacteroidales bacterium
GGCTGAAGAGAGGATAGTAAAAGCCATGAAACTTTCTGTAGATGATAATGTGTCACCACGAATGGATGTAAAAGCCAATCCTGAAATTATCGGGAGCATGATGTTTTCTGAAGGATCGGTTGATAAGATGGAGGAGAGGGAGGTTGAAACCCTGATGCCTCTGGAGGAGAATCCCAGGATGAAGCAGATTGTTAAAAAAGAACGTTTTGCGTTGGATAAGGATGGTAAACCATTTTCCAAACTCAAACAGTATCAGCTCAGGGATGGCATATTTGAGGCTATAGCGGACAGGTTTTATAAAGACCCTACACTGGTGGCCTATGGAGAGGAGAACAGGGACTGGGGAGGAGCTTTTGCAGTTTACCGCGGTCTCACCGAAGCACTTCCTTATAACAGGTTATTTAACTCACCCATTTCTGAGGGTGCAATTGTGGGGACGGCAATCGGATATGGTATGGCCGGAGGAAGGGTTATTGCCGAGATAATGTATTGCGATTTCCTGGGCCGCTCAGGCGACGAAGTGTTTAACCAGCTTCCCAAGTGGCAGGCCATGAGCGGAAATCTGATTAAAATGCCGGTTGTGATAAGGGTCTCGGTCGGATCAAAATACGGTGCCCAGCATTCTCAGGACTGGACCTCACTGGTAGCACATATTCCCGGACTGAAAGTAGTCTTTCCTGCTACTCCCTATGATGCAAAAGGTCTCATGAACTCAGCCCTTCAGGGTACAGATCCGGTAATCTTTTTTGAAAGTCAGCGGATTTATGATATAGGTGAGCATTTCCATAAGGAGGGTGTACCTGAAGGTTATTATGAAATTCCGCTTGGTGAACCGGATATCAAGCGCAAAGGAAAGGATATTACCATGCTGACGATAGGTGCAACTCTTTACCGTGCGATTGAGGCGGCAGATATACTTATGGAAAAATATGGCCTTTCGGCGGAAATAATTGATGCCAGGAGCCTGGTTCCCTTTAACTACGACCTGGTAATTGAGTCAGTCAAAAAAACCGGAAGAGTTATTATTTCGGGAGATGCCAATTCGCGGGGAGCATATTTAAATGACATGGCGCAGAAAATAACCGACCTGGCATTCGATTACCTGGATGCCCCGCCGGTGGTTGTCGGGGCAAGGAACTGGATCGTTCCTGCACATGAACTGGAGGACTACTTTTTTCCTCAGCCTTCATGGATAGTAGATGCCATACATCAGCGTATTCTCCCGCTTGAGGGACATAAAATATCCGAAGATTTCAGTGACGAGACAATTAAAAGAAGAAGCCGGGAAGGGGTTTAATGGATAACCACTACTATATTTGTGGTGCGCAATATGCCGGCAGGAGAATAAAACCCGCTTTTATAGATTAATAACGTTTGGATGGTATTGCAAATATTTATCTGATTCGTTTTGGGTTAGGTTTATTCAGCTTCTTTTTATTTTTCATCGTATGTGTGTAAATTTGAAAGTCAGTTTGTTTAAAGTTGTTAAACTCAAAACATAAAATGATATGGAACTGAGAAGACTTGGAAAGAGCAGTATTAAAATCACCCCGATTGCTTTTGGTGCATGGGCCATAGGAGGCTGGATGTGGGGTGGAGCGGAGCGCAGCAGCGCAATAAAGGCTATCCGGAAATCGGTCGATATCGGGATTACCACAATTGATACGGCGCCTGTTTACGGCTTCGGACAGAGTGAGGAGATAACCGGTGAGGCTATAAAGGGAGTGCGTGACAAGGTTCAATTGCTGACCAAATTCGGACTTCGCTGGAACGATACAAAGGGTAAATTTTTCATGGCAACAAAGGATAACCAGGGCAAGCCGGTCGATCTTTACGGTTATTCGGCGAAAGAGTCTGTGATAAAAGAATGTGAAGAGAGCCTTAAAAGACTCGGTACCGACCACATCGACCTGCTGCAGATCCACTGGCCTGATCCTACAACACCTGTTGAGGAGACCATGGAAGCACTTAACAGGCTTATTGACCAGGGCAAGATCCTTGCCGCCGGGGTGTCCAATTACGATGTTCCTTTAATGGAAGCTGCAGGGAAAGTTACTGTTCTTGCTTCAAACCAGGTTCTTTACAGCATGCTGAAAAGAGATATTGAAAAGGATGTTGTTCCGTACTGCGTTAAAAACGATATTGGTATCCTGGCATACAGTCCCCTCCAGCGCGGATTGCTGACCGGCAAGTTTAAGCCTTCACACAAGTTCAAAGATGGTGATGCAAGGGGCGGATTGCCGGAATTTAAAAGGGAGAATATTATCAGAGTCAATGAGTTCCTTGATAAACTGAGGCCGCTGGCTGATTCGAAGGGAGCGACAATGTCTCAGCTTATATTGCGGTGGACAATACAACAGCCGGGAATAACATGTGCACTGGCAGGAGCCAGAGATCCGGAGCAGGTTGTAGATAATGCGGGAGCACTGAGATTCTCGCTTACAGAAGAGGAGATCGGTTTCATCAACCTGGAGCTTGCTAAACTTGAGATGGATTAAGCAATGCTTTATTGACCTGCGGTCGATTCTGCATGCAATTAGAAGTTCTTTTGGGAAATTATGCCGGATGCTTTATTGACCTTCGGTCGAACTCACATGCAGAATGTTGCTCATTTAGCAATTTTTTTCAGATGTGACTTTCATATCTTTTTGTGTGACCTGGCACATGGATGATTCATGCCTTTTTGTGTGACCTGGTACATGGATGATTTCTCCGTTTAGAATACTGAATAGAAATTAATTGCCAAACATAATTAACAGAATAAAAATTTGATAAATTGTATTAATAGCATGGTAATCTATATCAGATCAGCTAATTGAATTAAAAAATTACTCATGAACCGTCCATGACAATATTTTCAATATTTTGACCAGGGAACTATTATTTTAATTTATCTGGTCGAACTCGCAGGGAATACCTGCTCGTTTCACAAAATAAAATCGACATAAAGTCAAAATATTGTTACGGTAAGGTCCATAAGACCAATAATTTAATATTAATATTTCCTTATGAACAATATATTCAGAAATTTCCCCGATAAGGACTTTTTTTATGACCGTCTCAGGAATAAAGTGAGCGGTAAAATACATAA
>SKND01000332.1 GCA_007120695.1 Bacteroidales bacterium
CATATATAAATTTTCGCTTCATCTGGTCACATTTATTTTTCCGGCGCCAAACAGAAGTTCCATATTTTAATCATGCTTTAGATAATGTTCTTTTTTTTCTACGGGTGGTCTAACTCCAGATGCCGGGTATTTTGTGTTTGCAGAAAGCACATCTGCCGTTGTGGTCTAACTCCAGATACCGGGAATATTATGTTCGCATGATGCACATCTGCCGTTGATTATATTGTTTTCCATGACCTGGAAATGCATGCGCCGGATAAGTATTTTCCTGCACTGCGGGCAAAATGTTGAATTATATTTGTGCCCCGGAACGTTGCCCAGGGTAACATAGTGCAGCCCAACCTGCTGCGCCGTTTTATAAGCTCTTTCAAGAGTCTCAATCGGAGTCGGCGATAAATTTGTCAGTTTGTAATTGGGAAAAAATCTGGAAAAATGGAGCGGCACCTCCGGTGAGAGATTATCTCTTATCCACTCACACATCCCTCTTGTTTCCTGTGTGGAATCGTTAATTGCCGGTATCACCAGATTTACTATCTCCAGCCATATACCGGCTTCTTTGATTATTTGTAAAGTTGTGAGGACCGGCTTAAGCTCAGCAGAAGAATTTTCATAAGCCAGCCGGGAAAATCCTTTTAAATCAACAGTTACCGCATCGGTATATTTTAAAAGTTCTTTCAGGGGTTCAGGTTGCATATAGCCATTGGAATGCCACAGTATCCTTAAACCTTCCTTTTTTGCAATTCTGGCATAATCCAGTAAATATTCGTAAAAAACTGTCGGTTCGTTATAGGTAGCAGATATGGTGGGAACACCAAGCTCTTTAGCCATATTCACCACCTCCTGAGGCGGATGATCATAATAGCGTCCTATCTCCTCAATGGAACGCTGTGAAAGCTGCCAGTTGTGACAGTGCAGGCAGCGAAAATTACAGCCTGCTGTTCCGAGACTAAGCATATTGGTGCCCGGCAACATATGATGCTGTGGCTCCTTTTCTATAGGGTCTGTATGAACAGCCGAAGGCCGCCCGTAAACTACAGTATAGAGAATGCCCTGCCTGTTTTCCCTGTTTTTGCAGAATCCTCTCCTTCCCTGATTTATAATACAGCTGCGATAACATAGATCACACTGAACACGGTTCCTGTCAAGCCTGGTGTAATACATAGCTTCCCGTCCCTGCGAAATTCCTGTTTTATCGCTTTCGCGGATAAGTTCTGAAGAGGGATCACCTGAATAGGAGGCTGTTGATATTGATGCAGCCAGGTCCGGAATAAAATTCATTTTACCTTTTAAAAGCAGGCATCCGGCACCCACTGCAGCGACACCTCCAACAAGCGCTTTTAAAATAAAATCACGACGGTTCGGATTGCTCATGATAAAATATTTTGGATTAACAATTATAAGTTTTTACCGGGTATCTGCCGTTCCGATCCCTGGCGGCAATCCGGCCGCAGGATAATATTCCCGGAGCTGCATAAATAAGCCGGTATTTCCTCATTTCACGATCATTCTGAAATAGTAGAGATCCGCCTGCTCGGTACCCTCCATCAAAGCGCGCTCGGTGAATACAACAAGGTATTCATCTTCGCCTAACGGGGCAATGGCAGGATAACCATAAAGATTCTGGTTCAAAGGGCGGTCACCATCGAAATCAAGCATGGCCCATGGGCGTCGCAACTCATGCTGCAACGTCCAGCCATTTGGGTTGCCAAATACCTCATCAGGGCGGGCGGTGTAAATAAACAGGCTGTTTTGTTCGTCGGGCCGTGAATAGCGATCGCTGTTCAAGGCTATTAGCAGGTCGCGCTTACTGTCATAAATAAGCTGCGGTGCACATCCCCAGTGCTGCTCAGGGGGTATGTTGGTCCGGGCAGGTTCGGTCCACGTCTTACCGTTATCATGGCTTTCCACCTGCAACAAGGGAAAACCATGCTGCCTGTCATCATCCCTGATCAGGGCAATTATCCTGTTGCCACCGCACCACGCTCCTGCTATCTCGGTCAATTCGACATCACTGTTTTCAGCAACAATATTACCCTCTTCCCAGTCGGCGCCATCAGTGCTGTAAAGAATGCCGTTGCGATGCCGGGCATATTGCATTACGCAGTATTTAGCGGTGTCAGGGTTATAAAACATTTGCCCTGTCCCCTGTATTCCAAAAAAGGCATCGGAAGTCTGCAGATCCGACCATGTCTTCCCGTTATCATCACTGTAGATAAAATAGTGCCCTTCAGTAGCGCGGCCATCGGGAATGTATCTTCTGAAAAAAGTTACGATCCTGCCATCTCCGGTGATACCACCATGGATGTTGCGATCATCGTATTTGTGGCTATTGTATACCGTTTCGACTTCGCTCCATTCATCCTTCACCGGATCGTAGTATATTTGCGCGATATAACCATCAAGTCCGACATGACTGCCTTCCATGCCGGGATCAAACCTGAAGATAAGCAGTACACGGCCATCATCAACCGGTACAAGAAAACCTTCGCTGACATGGTCGTCAACAAACAATGCCGGCCTGACAGGAGATACATATAAGACAGTCTCTCTTTCTTTCGACCACACGGTAGGATGATTGGTCCAGGAGACAATTGACAGGCAAAATGCCAGTATGGCTACAAAAGTGTTTTGCATTTGTTTAATTTTTACAAATTTACAATGTAATATTCTGAAGTTAGTCCCATATTCCTTGAATTCTGTACCCGCATTTACTGCAGGTCCCGTTTTTCATGCTGATGTCGAGTACCGAGATATGGGTTCGGTGTATCAGCCGCTCACCACACCCGGGGCACCATGTTGAATTGTGCCTGTGACCGGCAACATTGCCAACGTAAACATATTTCAATCCGGCCCCGTATGCAATACCGGCTGCAGCCTCCAGGGTTCCCAGCGGAGTTGAAGGCAGGTTGGTCAATTTGTATCTGGGGGTAACCCTGTTGAAATGAAGCGGCACTTCATCTCCCAGATTATTTTTTATCCATACACACATTTTCAAAATATCATCCCGGTCATCATTCAGGGTGGGGATCATCAGATTTACTATTTCCAGGTGAACCCTGGCCTCCCTGATAATTTTCAGGGTTCTCA
>SKND01000303.1 GCA_007120695.1 Bacteroidales bacterium
CTATTATAACCACTGATCTTCCGTTTATATTTTCACCCAGACCGATAAGCTCAGTTACGACCCCTGTACTGGCGTCTCCCCTGTAAGATGAGAGCTTCATGAATGAGACCTGGCAGTTGATATTGACCTTCTTGAGCAAATCGGATGTAAACATGAACGACCCGTTGAGTATGCTTAGAAATAGCGGGTTCTCCCCGGCCAGATCCCGGTTTATGCAGCCTGCAATTCTTGAAACAGCCTCCTGAATTTGTCCGGGTGTTATAGAGATACTGAATTCTTTGTCGTGCAGTTTTATCTTATCCATTAAAAACGGGCTTTTGGACTTATTTAGTTTTTCACCCAACACTATCGATATCGTATAAGCTTAGAGTACAAAAGATTAATGCGTTGGCCGACTTATTGCTGCCTGTCCGGCCTTCTGATAATATTTAAATTTTAAGTATCTTGCGAAATTAAAAAAATAAGGGATTAAGAGTAGTATTTTTGAATAATAATAAATTAATAAAGCTTTTAACCGGGTTTATTTCCCCGAAAGGGGCCAGTAAATCTTTAAAACGAAAATTATGGTAGCAAAAGTAAGCATTATTATGGGCAGTACATCAGATATGCCAATTATGGAGCAGGCTGCTCAGATACTGAATGATTTCAAGATCCCGTTTGAGATCAACGCACTCTCGGCACACCGTACACCTGAAAAGGTTATGGAGTTTGCTTCAGAGGCATATGATCGCGGGATACGGGTATTTATTGCCGGTGCCGGCGGTGCTGCACATCTTCCTGGTGTAATTGCAGCACTCACACCGCTTCCGGTAATTGGTGTTCCGATAAATTCATCCAATTCACTGGATGGCTGGGATTCAATACTTTCCATATTGCAGATGCCTGCGGGAATACCTGTTGCCACTGTTGCCATTGACGGGGCCAGGAATGCAGGAATACTTGCAGCCCAGATACTTGGAACAGGTGACGAAGAGATTTTTAATAAGGTTAAGGAGTTTAAGTTGTCTTTAAAGGAGAAGATATTAAAGGCAAACAAGGAATTGTCGGAAATTAAGTTCGAGTATAAGACAAATTGATTTTTTTTTCATAACTTGAATATATTTGATTTTTCAGATATATTCGATGATATCAATTGGAAAAACTACCAGTCATACCGGGAAGAGGGTCAAAGCGGCCCTGTTTCCGGTATTTCTTTTTTGCGTTTCGCTCTCACTGCCGGCCAATGAGAACTACCCCCTGGGGAGCAGGGCGGCTGCAATGGGTAACGCCTCTGTTGCGATAAGCGATTTATGGTCGGTTCATCATAACCAGGCCGGTCTCGCTTCACTCAGCACACTCCAGGCCGGTTTTCATCACGAGAACAAATTTATGGTGCAGGAGTTCGGGCTGCAGGCAATTGCCCTGGCAGTTCCAGCACGACCCGGTACAATAGGATTCAGCTATACATATTTCGGATTTTCCAAATACAATGAGAGCAAGGTCGGGCTCTCTTTCGGGCGCATGTTCGGAAAGAGGTTTGCTGCCGGCGTGCAGATCAACTATCTGCACACCTATATTGCCGAAGATTATGGAGATACAGGCAATATTACGGTCGAGGGAGGTTTTATCGCAGAGCCCGTTGACGGGCTTTTTATCGGCGCGCACCTGTATAATCCCGCAGGAGCCTCCATTACAACCTATTATGATGAGCCCGTGCCAACTATACTAAGGTTCGGTATTGCCGGTTATCTTGGTAACAGGGTCCTGGCCTCGGTTGAAACGGTAAAAGAGATGGACCACAGGCTGGTTTTCAGGGCCGGGCTGGAAGCAGGTGTTATAGGATCACTTTATCTGCGTGGCGGGATTGCCTCCGACCCTGTACAGAGCTCTTTCGGACTGGGTTATATTTTCGGGGGACTGGCGGCAGATATTGCGTTTACAAATCACCAGGTACTCGGCTTTACGCCGCATTTTTCGGTCAGTTATTTGTTTTGATGAGGAAGACTTTACTAATATATGCAATACTTATTTTTATCCTTGTCCCGTCCCTGCATGGCCAGCAGCCTGACCATCAGCATATAATTGAAGAGCTGATAGGCGAACTGGTTGAGGAGCTTACTGTTATGGAGATGCCCGGCATCGATCCCGGGATGCTCTATGAAGAGCTGCTCTATTATGCCCGTTATCCTATAGATATCAATACCGCTTTCGCAGAAGAGCTGGAAAATCTGCCGTTTATAAATGAGCTGCAGATAGCAAACCTGACAGAATACCGAAGGGCTTACGGCGATTTAGTGACAATCCACGAACTACTCTATATAGAAGGGTTTTCGCAGGATGACATAAGGAAAATACTTCCCTTCGTCACAGTGGGAGAAACAATTGATAGCTATGACCTCACCCCTACCAGGGTACTCCGGCACGGACGCCATCAGTACTTTTTGCGGTTTCAGCAGATACTGCAGGAGCAGAGGGGCTACTCTGCAATAACCGATTCTGCACTCGCCGCCAGTCCCAATTCCCGCTATCTTGGCAGTCCCCTGAAAATATATAACCGCTACCAGTTCAGCTACCGTAACCAGGTCCAGGCCGGGTTTGTGGCAGAAAAGGATGCGGGAGAAGAGTTTTTGAAAGGAAGCAATCCATATGGCTTTGATTACCATACATTCCATCTCCAGGTTAGTGATATCGGGCCACTGAAGACTTTGGCGCTGGGAGATTTCCAGGCGGGGTTTGGTCAGGGACTGGTTTTGTGGTCGGGACTGTCGCTGGGTAAATCGTCCAATACCCTCGGAATAAGGAAAAATGCAAGGGGCATCCAAAAGTATTCATCAACCGATGAGAACATGTTTATGAGGGGAGCAGGAGCAACTTACAGGTTTACTGAAAGCACCGAGGTTAGCCTTTTTGCTTCGCGCAAGAAGATAGATGCAGGCGTTTCGGTTACTGATGACGATGGCACTATACTTGAGGTTTCGTCGCTGCGGAATACCGGGCTTCATGCCACTCCCTCGCAGAATGCAGGGAAGAATGTTCTTGGTGAGACTATCATCGGGGGCAATATGACATATAATCACAGGGCTTTTAA
>SKND01000184.1 GCA_007120695.1 Bacteroidales bacterium
AATAAAAATGTTTAAACATATAAAATTATACAACTTAATATTATAATCTTCCTTTTGCAGATGATCAACGTAGCAACACAATCCATGTCCTGGGCAATGAAAAATACTATTACGTTAGGGGTAAATTTAAAATTAATTTTCATTACTAATTATTAAAAAGATGATAAAAAATATTTTGCTTTTGTTACTGTTTTTTTGGATTACAGCCTGCAAACACGGATTAAATGTTGAATCAAACCTTAAACTCTGGTATAACCAACCAGCTGATGCATCGGTGCCCGACAGTCCGGATGGATGGAAAGATGATCCTGAATGGTTGAAGTCCTTGCCGTTGGGAAACGGTTCCCTGGGAGTAATGGTTTTTGGCGACATAAACCATGAACGTATTCAGTTAAATGAAGAGAGCATGTGGTCGGGAAGCCCTCACGACAGCGATAATCCTGAGGCTGCCCTGCATCAGGATAAAATCCGTCAACTGCTTTTTGAGGGAAAATACCGGGAAGCCACGGAACTGACCAATGCAACTCAAATCTGCATAGGTCCTGGTTCAGGACGTGGAAATGGGGCCAATGTTCCGTTTGGCTGTTTTCAAACTTTAGGCGATTTATGGATTGACTGGAATAGAACCGGTGATTATATTGATTACTATAGGGAACTCGATTTAAAAGATGCTGTGGTTCGGATTCGCTATACCCGGAACGATGTAAAGTATGAGCGTGAGATTTTTACCAGCTATCCCGATCAGGTAATGGTTGCACGGTTCACAGCAAACAAGCCCGGACAGATTTCATTCAGTTGTTCGTTGACCCGGCCCGAGCGTTTCCGCACTTTTTCAGAAGATCGACAGTTGGTAATGACAGGGGCACTCAATAATGGAAAAGCCGGCGATGGCTTGGAATACATGACCCGGTTAAGGGCCATCAATAAAAACGGAACGGTAGAATATTCCGATTCAGCAATAACAGTGAAGAACGCTGACGAAGTTGTCCTTCTTTTATCAGCATCCACCGATTATGAGTTGGAATACCCTGGTTATAAAGGACGCGATTATAAAACAGTTACGCAAATCAACATCGAAGAAGCATCAGAAAAAACGTACGATGTTTTATTGAATACACATAAAGCCGATTATCAGGCTTATTTTAACAGGGTTGAACTGAACCTCTGCAATTTGCCCGATACCATTCCGACTGACGAGCGTGTTTCACGTTTCCGGGAAACAAAAAACGACAATCATTTAATCCAACTTGTTTTTCAGTATGGCCGATACCTGCTCATTTCCTCTTCCCGGCCGGGGACGTTGCCAGCCAATCTGCAGGGGATATGGGCCAACAAGATACAGACGCCCTGGAACGGCGACTATCACACCGACGTTAACATTCAAATGAATTACTGGCCTGCCGGGGTCACAAACCTCCCGGAATTTAAGCTTCCCATGTTCGATCTGATAGAATCTCTGGTCGAACCCGGGGAAAGAACTGCAGCCATTCAATATAACCTTAATGGCTGGGTGGTCCACCCCATCACTAATGTATGGGGGTTTACATCGCCCGGTGAAAGAGCAAGCTGGGGGATGCATATAGGTGCCGGTGCATGGCTTTGTACCCACGTCTGGGAGCACTACCTGTATACAGGAGATAAAGAGTTTCTTGAGAGAATGTATCCGGTTATGAGAGGATCGGCCGAATTTTATCTTGACTGGCTTGTTGAGCATCCTGTCACCGGGAAACTTGTATCCGGCCCGGCCGTTTCACCTGAGAATACATTTATTGATCCGGATGGGGGTCGCAGCCAGATAACCATGGGTCCGGCACATGATCAGCAGGTCATATATCGGTTTTTCAAGGAATTCTTATATGTGGCTCAGGAGATACAGATCGAAGACGATGTGGTAGCCCTGGTTGCTGATGCAAAAAACAGGCTTGCAAGAGGAATTCAGATCGGATCGGACGGCCGTCTGATGGAGTGGCCCGAGGAATTCCCGGAAGCAGAGCCCGGTCACAGGCATATCTCACATCTGTTTGCCCTGCATCCCGGTTCACAGATAACTATGGCAGACACACCCGAGCTTGCCTCCGCCGCAAAAAAGTCTCTTGATTCCCGGATCGAACACGGAGGCGGTCATACCGGCTGGAGTGCGGCATGGCTGATCCACCAGTATGCACGATTGTATGAAGCCGAAAAAGCTGAAGAATATGTAAATACTATCTTGACAAGAAGTATTACTCCCAACCTGTTCGGACTTCACCCCCCGTTCCAGATTGATGGGAACTTCGGAATAACTTCCGGGATCGCAGAAATGCTTATTCAAAGTCATACCGGAGCAATCCACCTGCTGCCTGCCCTTCCCAAAGCCTGGCCTGATGGTGAGATACAGGGATTAAGGGCAAGAGGCGGATATGATATTGATATAAAATGGGAAAACAATGAATTGGCAGAGGCAAGGATCGGTTCAGACCGGCAGCGCACAGCAAGACTCAGATATAACGGAAAGGAAATAACGGTTGATATAAGTAGAGGAAGAATGCAAACTGTCAGGTTATCTGATTTTCAATAAAGAATTCTCTTTCTCCATCAGGAAATATAACAGATATGAAAAATTCTATTTTATCCATTTCAGCTCTCTCTTTAGTTATTGGTTCTTCAGCTATTGAGTGCGACAGAAAAAATGGTGATTCAGTCGGGATGGCCGGTAAACCCAATATACTTTTCATTTTTACCGACGATCAGTGCTATTCGACCATTAATGCCCTGGGCAACAAAAAAATTAGAACCCCGGTTGCCGACCGGCTGGTGAAAAAGGGAACCGCTTTTACAAATGCATATATTATGGGATCCAGCTCTCCCGGTGTGTGCCTTCCCTCAAGGGCTTCATTGTTCAGTGGCCTTCACTTGTGGAATCTTGAAAACCAGGGAGTGTGGGGATACGAAATTTCTGAAAATTATACAACCCTTCCCCAGGTATTCCGGGAAAACGGATATATAACATTTGCCACCGGGAAAAATGATCCGGGGCGTCATGGCCATTTTGCCCGGTCTTTCAGCCACGGCGATAAGCTTTTATTTCAGGGTATGACCAGTTCCCAGTATGTATTGCCTTTATTTCCTTTTTCGCCTGAAGGCAATTATTCAAGTGAAAAGGAGGTAATTCATGAAGGAAAACATTCGGCCGAGGTTTATGCCGATGCCACCATCAGGTTTCTTGAAGAACAGGCAGATAGTGAGCAACCCTTCTTTGCCTATGTGGCATTTCAGACACCCCATGATCCACGGGAAGCGCCTGCTGAATTCCATGAAATGTACAGGGCAGAAGATATGAGGTTGCCTCCCTCTTTTTTGCCGGAACATCCTTTCGATAATGGCATGTTGAGGATAAGGGACGAAGAGCTGGCCGGTTTCCCGCGTACACCCGACGAGGTCAGGAAACATATAGCCGATTATTATGCAATGGTTTCGCATGACGACTACCAGGTTGGCCGCATTTTGGATGCTTTGAAAAAATCGGGAAGGTACGACAATACAATTATCGTTTATACATCCGACAATGGGCTGGCTGTCGGGAAACACGGTTTGATGGGCAAACAAAATGTTTATGAGCATTCAGTGCGTGTTCCACTTGTTGTTTCCGGCCCGGGAATTCCAAGGGGAGAAGCGCGTGATCAACTTTGTTATATTTACGACATTTATCCCACCCTTTGCGAACGCGCAGGTTTGCCTACTCCCGAAACAGTTCAGTTTAAAACTTTAAATAAAGTAATTGACGGCAAAGAGGGTGTTCACCGGGAATATCTCTATTTTGCATTTATGTCATGGCAAAGGGCCATTCGTAACGGCCAGTTTAAATTGATTGAGTACTGTGTGAACGGAAAGCGGTTTACCCAGTTATTCGATTTGAAAAGAGACCCGGGTGAGATGAATAATCTGGCTGGAAATCGGGAATATGCCCTGCAATTGGATAAATTGAGAAAATTGCTTGAATTGGAAAAGGTAAATCTGAATGACGGAAACACACCGTTTGAATTTACAAGAAATCAGGGAGAGGAATTCTGGAATACATTTTATTCCGTTGAAAAATCTGAATTTCCAAAGTTTAACTTTGATGATTTTAATAACAACTAATCACTTTGCAACATTAATTATGAGAAGTTCTTTTTTAACTATCTTTTTACTATTCATAATTATACATGCGTCTGCAGTTCCTAATCAGGGTAAATCCAAAATTGATTCCATTTTTAAGACGAATCACGATTTAGAAGGATATATAATGCCTTTATATCAACACAGCAACGATGCCAACAAATTTCAATTCAATTATTTCCGGCTAAGAAGCAGAGGAAAAATAAGCAGGCAACTAAGTTATTTTATTCAACTGGAGTTAGTAGATAAACCTACAATAAAAGATGCTTCAGTTGATATTAAACTAAGCGATTTTTTTATCATCAGAGCAGGTCAATTTCAGTATCATTTTGGTGTTTTTGAAAAACCCTGGAACTTTCCAACCATATTTCTTCCGCAAATAAAAAGGTATATGTTAGGCGATCCACGAGACATGGGAATTCAGTTTAACGGAAGTGTTAAAAACCTGAATTATTACGCTGCTGTTGTTAATGGAACAGGGCGCGGAGTAAGTGAGGATGATAAAAAAAAGACTGTGATATTATCCTTAGACTATCATATCAACGACAACTTAAAAATTGGGGTATCACAGTATTTGGGCACAAGAAATTACATGGAAGAATCGGAACTTATAAATGGTGCCAAACGAAACAGGTCGGGTGCTTATTTTTGGTACGATGATAAAAAGCTGATGTTTCGCGGAGATTATATGACCGGTATTGATCATTTGTACAATCAATCCGGTTATTATTTTATTGGTGGCTATTTTATTACAAAGAAGCTTCAGCCGGTATTCCGGTATGACTATTTTGAGTCGGAAATAAATGATGTCTCAAACCTGATATTGGCTCCCGGACTAAATATCTTTTTCAACGATAAATTTTATGTGAGAAGCATCATGGAGTTCAATAAAATAAATAACAATTTTGAATACGGTAGATTTGTTCTGGAACTTGGAGTAATGTTTTTGTAGCTAAAAAATAAATCAACTTTTGAATATATTCTGAAAATCAATTTTAAAAAATATGAAGAAAAAAAAATAGAAATTTAGTACTGGCGCTGGTCTTTTTATTTACGGCAACTTCGGCATTTGGACAGGTAGATGACTTTGGATTACATAAATCAGAAGTAAGCCCGGATGAGTTACTCAACTGGACTGTAATGGGAAAAGGGAAGGTAGAAAAATCAGGTTACCAGGTTGCGTTGTTATCGGTTTCTGATGTTGGTGATTCAGATAAATTAACAGTTCCTGAAGATTTTGATGGCAGCCTTGGACTGTTTACCAAGGAAAATGAGGATTACTTTTTTGCCTTTAAAAATGGCCCACACAATGTTACTCCGTTTGTAAGAAAATCACCTGAAAGAAAAACGCTTGGTTCGGCAAGCGAAAACACCATGATCGCATGAGTGCATTACGATAACACATAATTCGGCCTGAAATAAATATTTGTAGAATGAAGAAGTACCGCCTCATTACGATTTGTTTTGTACTGGTTTCCATTGCTATTATTGCACAGGAAAATCAGGTACAAGTTGATGTGAAAAGCACTAAGCTGGAATTAACAAAACAGGGAAAGGAATTATTGATTGAAGCATATATACCGCGAGGAATAACGGAATTTGAACTCCGGATTGAGTCAGACAGAAACAACCCGGTTTCGAGTGCACGTGACATCATTCCATCTGATCCCGACCCTGCAGCCCGCGCTGCAAATTTTGAAATATCTTCCCTTGATGTAAGATATCCTGTTGTAGATGTTTAATTGGAATACGGCATGGATGGAGTGTGTATTTTTGAGGAAGAACCCGAAGGTGAATATATATTCGGAGGTCCGGTTTATCGGGGGAGTTCCAATATCCCACTTCTGCTGTTTTTGTGCCCAGAACAGGACTCGAACCTGCACATACTTGCGTATACTAGTCCCTGAAACTAGCGCGTCTACCAATTCCGCCATCTGGGCATGCTACCCGGCTGATCTTTCAGGGAACAGATTTTCTCAACCGGGCAACAAAAATAATCAAATTTTGCTTTCAAATAACCAGCAGGACAAAAAAACTTTAAAATTTTGATTTCCAGGTTTTCTTAACAATTAAAGATTTTCAACGACAAAGTCTGTTATCCTTGTATACATATGATGCGCAGCGTTACCCCTTATACCGTGACTGTGATTGGGGTATAGCAATAGTTCAAACTGCTTGTCCTTCTCAATCATCCTGTCAACCATCTCAATGGTATTCTGCATGTGAACATTATCGTCAGCCGTGCCGTGGATTATCATAAATTTCCCCCTGAGTTTCTCCACGTGGTTTATCGGAGAGTTGTCATCATATCCGTCGGGGTTCTCCTGTGGTGTACGCATATACCTTTCGGTGTAGATGGTGTCATAAAAACGCCAGTTGGTAACAGGCGCCCCCGAAACACCAAGGGCAAAAACATCTGCTCCCTTTGTCATGCACAGTCCCGCCATATAGCCCCCGTAGCTCCACCCGAAGATGCCGATCCTTGAATCATCAATATAATCCTTGTCCCCCAGGTACTTTGCAGCTTCTATCTGGTCGATGGTCTCATATTTGCCAAGCTGGAGGTAGGTGGTCTTCATAAATTCCTCTCCCCTGGCTCCTGTACCCCGGTTGTCAACACATGCTATAACATACCCCTTCTGCGCAAGCATCTGGTACCAGGCTCCGGTGCTCCATGAGTCTCTTACTGCCTGATGACCCGGTCCGCCGTAAACATACATAAACAGCGGGTATTCTTTGTTCTCATCAAAATCCGGCGGCTTTATCATATATCCGTTCAGCTCAACGCCTTCTGAGGTTGTGAATGTAAAGAACTCTTTATTGCTGAACCCGTACTCCCGGGTCACCTCTTTCAGGCTGCTGTTGTCCTCCAGCACCCTGATGAGTTCACCACTGTCATCGTGAAGTGTTATATAAGAGGGATTGTTGGCATCTGAATGATAGTTGATAAAGTACCTGAATCCTTCGCTGAAAACTGTGTTATTGGTACCCTCCCTGGGAGTAATCCTGTTTTTGTTGCGGCCGTTAAGGCTTATGCTGTAAACATTCCTCTGCAGCGGCGATGTCTCCGATGAGCTGTAATACAACACCCTTTTGTCATGGTCGATTCCAATGAGCCTGTCCACTTCCCATTCACCTCTTGTTACAGCATTCAGCAGACTGCCCTGCATATCATAGAGGTAGAAATGCATCCATCCGCTCCTTTCGCTCATCACCAGAAAGTGCTTTCTGTCCTCTAAAAAAGTTATCATATCATCCGATGTCTCCCTGATGAAATATTTGTTTGTTTCTTCCCACAATACCTCTGAGTATCCGCTGGTGGCATCGGCAATCAGAACTTCAATGTGGTTCTGAAGTCTGTTTAGCCGGTATATGGCCAGCTTTGCAGGGTCCTGTGTCCATTTAATGCGCGGAATGTACTGGTCAGTCTCGTCGCCAATGTCCATTTCAGTAAAACGGCCTTTGTGTATGTCATAAACATGAATGGTGACGAGTGAATTTTTTTCTCCGGCCTTGGGATATTTGAACTGGTACCAGTTAGGATATAGTTCTCCGTAGATGGTCATATTGAACATTCTGACGTTACTTTCATCAAACCGGTAATAGGCCAGCTTCCTGCTGTCGGGCGACCAGGCAAAAGCTTTATTGAAGCTGAACTCCTCCTCGTATACCCAGTCGGGTGCCCCGTTTATTATCTCATTTTCCTTGCCATCGGTTGTAACCTGGACTTCCCGTCCGCTCTCCAGGTCTTTGAAATAGAGGTTGTTTTTAAAAACAAAAGCCACCCTGCTGCCATCGGGCGAAAATGTTGCAAGCTGCTGTTTTCCTGTTTCAGAAAGCCTTGTGAGGGATTCTTCTTCCCTGTCCCATATATAGTAATCGGCGCTGAACGAGTGCCGGTATATCTGCTCACGTCCTGTAGTTAACAGAATAAGCCTTTCATCGTTGCTGAACTCATAATTGCTGAATGAGCTGAACTCATTATCAGGCAGGTTGTCGACCGAAAAAATGACTGCTGCCTCATCGCCGGTACGGTAGCTGTATTTTTTTATAACCGTGCCACCTTCCATTGCAGTATAATGGATTCCGTCGCTCATCGACCTCAATCCGGTAACCGATCGTGCCGAGAAGGTGTTGCTCCGGTATATGTCGTCGAGGGTTATCTCTTTGTAACCTGCGCGGACTTCCGGGAGGTTCCCCGAAAGGGTTATCAGAACTAATAACGCTGTGAATAATGACCTTACCATAATTTTTATAATTTTAAAGTGCTGGGCATGAGTTAAATTATCTATATAACAATATTTTATAAACTCAGGGTTGACGGTTTGAAATAAACCTTAAACCTACATTATTTTTGCGATAAGTATAATCCGATTATTGAAAATTCACAAACAGAATTGATTTTTTTTGTTTATTTTTGGGACAATTTTTGCAAAAAATAGATAGTTTTTTTTAATAAATTCTTTAAAATCAATTTAAAATGACGAAAATTAAACGTGTTTACACCTTTGGGGACAAAAAAGCTGAAGGTAATGCCAGTATGAAGAACCTTCTGGGAGGCAAAGGCGCAAATCTTGCCGAGATGAATCTGATAGGGGTACCTGTACCCCCGGGATTTACCATTACAACCGATGCATGTACTGAATATAATGAAGTAGGCAGGGCTAAGATTATGGAACTGCTTAAGGATGAGGTTGAAGGAGCAGTGAAGTATGTTGAGGATATTATGGGAGGAAAATTCGGTGATATTGATAATCCGTGTTTGCTTTCAGTGCGTTCAGGAGCAAGGGCATCAATGCCAGGTATGATGGATACTGTCCTTAACCTTGGCCTGAATGATGACGTAGTTCAGGGACTTATCAAAAAGACCAATAACCCCCGTTTTGTATGGGACAGCTACCGCCGTTTTATTCAGATGTACGGTGATGTAGTGATGGAGATGAAATATATGGGAGATGGCGATCATGATCCTTTTGAACTTATCATAGAGGAGATCAAGGAAGCAAAGGGAATTGAACATGATGCTGATCTTACTACAGACGACTTCCAGGAACTGGTCAAAAGGTTCAAGGTACTGGTAAGAGAAAAAACAGGCAGGGATTTCCCTACAGATTCGTGGGAGCAGCTCTGGGGCGGTGTTATTGCCGTGTTCGAAAGCTGGAACAACCCGCGTGCAGAGTACTACCGCATGATGCATAACATTCCCGCAGAATGGGGTACAGCAGTTAATGTTCAGGCAATGGTTTATGGTAATATGGGCAAATCATCAGGTACCGGTGTTGCCTTTACCCGTGATGCCGCAACAGGTGAAGATATTTTCAATGGAGAGTATCTGATCGATGCACAGGGTGAGGATGTTGTAGCCGGCACCCGTACACCTCGGCAGATCACCCTTGAGGGTTCAAAGCGCTGGGCCACCCTGGCTAAAGTTTCTGAGGAGGAGAGAAAAGAAACCTATCCCTCACTAGAGGAACTGATGCCGTCAATCTATGAGGAACTCATGGAATACCAGCAAAAGCTGGAAGATCATTACAAAGATATGCAGGACCTTGAATTCACTATTCAGGAAGGTAAACTATGGATGTTGCAGACCCGTAACGGTAAGCGTACCGGATTTGCTATGGTCCAGATTGCAATAGATATGCTGAAAGACGGGCAGATTGATGAGAAAACAGCTCTTTTGCGTTGTGAACCCAACAAGCTGAATGAGCTACTTCACCCTGTATTTGACAAAAATGCCATTTCCGGAGCAAATGTTCTGGCCAAGGGATTACCTGCTTCACCAGGTGCTGCCACAGGCCAGGTAGTGTTTTTTGCCGACGATGCCGAAACATGGAGTCAGGAGGGCAAAGACGTTCTTTTGGTACGTGTTGAGACTTCACCCGAAGACCTTAAGGGTATGAACCTTGCAAGGGGTATCCTTACTGCACGTGGCGGCATGACTTCACACGCTGCCGTTGTTGCCCGGGGTATGGGTAAATGCTGTGTTGCAGGTGCAGGTGCTATCAAGATCAGCTACAAGGACCGTACCATGACCATTGACGGGAAAGCTTACAAGGAAGGCGACTGGATCTCTCTCAACGGGACAACAGGAGAGGTATATGAAGGTAAGATAGCCACTATTGATCCTGAAGTGAGTGGTTATTTCGGACAACTTATGGACCTTGCCGAGAAGCACACAAGGATGGCTGTCCGCACCAACGCCGATACTCCTAAAGATTCTACCGTTGCACGGAATTTTGGAGCCAAAGGTATCGGACTTTGCCGTACAGAGCATATGTTCTTTGAAGGCGAGCGTATATGGCCCATGCGTGAAATGATACTTGCAAAGGATGAAGCGGGTCGCCGTAAGGCACTTGAGAAACTGCTTCCCATTCAGCGTGAGGACTTTGAAGGTGTATTTGAGGCAATGAAGGATCTTCCCGTTACCATACGTTTGCTTGATCCACCTCTGCACGAGTTTGTTCCCCATGAAGAGAAGAATCAGAAAGAGATGGCTGACAAGCTTGGTATTACACCGGAAGAGGTAAAAGCCGCCGTTGAATCACTTCATGAGTTCAACCCGATGCTCGGACACCGTGGTTGCCGTCTTGGTATAACCTATCCTGAGATAACCGAGATGCAGGCAAGGGCTATTATTGAAGCTGCACTGAACCTTAAGAAAAAGGGCATTAAAACACTGCCCGAGATTATGATACCCCTTATCGGTACCCAGCAGGAGCTAAAACTGCAGGAGCAACTTGTTCGTGATACAGCAGAGAAAGTATTCGAAGAGTATGGCGACAAGATTGAATACCTGGTAGGAACAATGATCGAGATACCAAGGGCTTGTCTGACAGCCGACAAGGTTGCTGAATCGGCCGATTTCTTTTCATTCGGCACCAATGACCTGACCCAGATGGCATTTGGCTATTCACGTGATGATGCAGGGAAATTTCTTGAAGTTTACGTGAAGAATGGCATTTTGAAACACGATCCTTTCGAGGTACTTGACCAGGAAGGTGTTGGCCAGCTCGTTGAGATGGGTGTCCAGAGGGGACGTTCAACCAAGAAAGATCTTAAGATCGGTATCTGTGGCGAGCATGGTGGCGAGCCCAATTCAGTTGAATTCTGCCACAGGGTCGGAATGGACTATGTTAGCTGTTCACCTTTCCGCGTGCCTATTGCACGTCTTGCTGCGGCACAGGCTGCAATAAAGGATAGTAAATAGCGTAAAGGATCAAATATGATCATATTAAAGGCTGCCCTTCGGGCGGCCTTTTTTTGTGTTTCTTAACATTTTTTTTCTGCCTCAATATGGTTACTTTAGCCTTTCACTTGATATAAACAGATACTGACCATAATGATAGAAACCGGTATGAGAAAGAAACCAGATCTTTCAAAATATGGTATTTCAGATATCATACAGATATATCACAATATATCATGGGAGGAATTATACAAGCATGAAACAGATCCATCCCTTGAAGGATTTGAAAAGGGTTTTGTTACGAATACTGGAGCAGTGGCAGTTGATACAGGTATCTTTACGGGCCGCTCACCAAAGGATAAGTATATTGTAAAAGAGCCTTCATCTGAGAAAAAATTATGGTGGACCAGTGCCGGAGCGAAGAATGACAATAAACCAATAACTCCGGAGATATGGGAAAGCGTGAGGCGGACAGCTGTCAGTCAGCTTTCGGGAAAAGAGCTTTATGTGATGGATTGTTTTTGCGGTGCAAACCCGGATACACGTCTCAGTGTCAGGTTTATCATGGAGGTAGCCTGGCAGGCACATTTTGTGAAGAATATGTTTATACGGCCAACTGACGAGGAACTCAGGGATTTTGAACCGGACTTTGTAACCTTTAATGCCTCAAAGGCTGTCAATACGCACTGGAAAGAGCAGGGGCTCAATTCTGAGGTGATTGCGGCATTTCATCTGGGGCAGCGTATGTCAGTGATTCTCGGAACATGGTACGGAGGTGAGATGAAAAAGGGAATTTTCAGTGTTATGAATTACTTCATGCCCTTAAGAAATATTGCATCAATGCATTGTTCTGCAAATGTTGGAGAGAAGGGTGATACGTCTCTTTTTTTCGGACTTTCCGGTACCGGGAAAACCACTCTTTCGGCTGATCCTAAAAGAGCGCTGATAGGTGATGATGAACATGGCTGGGATGATCTGGGAGTCTTTAATTTTGAAGGTGGTTGTTATGCCAAGACAATTAACTTAAGCAAGGAGAAAGAGCCGGATATATACAGGGCGATTAGAAGGGATGCTCTCCTGGAAAATGTGGTTTATGACGAAAAGACAGGTGAGATTGATTTTGATAATGATTCAAAAACTGAAAACACAAGGGTCTCTTATCCGATACACCATATTGAGAATATAGTTAAACCGTTTTCCAGGGCCGGCCATGCAAGAAAGGTGATATTTCTGACCGCCGATGCATTCGGTGTGCTGCCGCCTGTGGCGAAACTTACACCTGAACAGGCACAGTACCATTTTCTGAGCGGATTCACTGCAAAACTGGCTGGAACTGAAAGAGGTGTTACAACCCCTCAACCGACTTTTTCTGCCTGTTTCGGTGCTGCCTTCCTGTTGTTGCATCCTACAAGATATGCCATGGAACTTGTTCGTAAAATGAAAGAATATGATACTAAGGCTTACCTGGTCAATACAGGCTGGATAGGAGGGGGTTACGGAACAGGCAGGAGAATTGACCTGCCCGCTACCCGGGCAATTATCGATTCAATTCTTGAAGGCTCACTTGATGAACAGGAGTTTGAAGAGACAATAGTGTTCAGGCTGGCAATACCAAAAAAAGTTAAGGGGGTTGACAGCAGGTTTTTGAATCCCAGGAATTCCTGGCCTGATAAGTCTGAATGGGACAGGGCTGCAAGGGACCTTGCCGGTAAGTTTATCGCCAATTTTAACAAATACACTGATACGGAAGTTGGCAGAAGGCTTGTGGCCACCGGTCCGTCATTGTGATCCCGTGTTATCGGATTGCTTGGCCTCCTCCCAGATAACGTTCATCTCATCAAGACTCATTGATTTGAGAGATCTGCCTTTGGACATTGTTTTGCTTTCAAGATAGTTGAATCGCCTGGTAAACTTCCGGTTGGTCTTCTCGAGTGCTGTTTCAGGATCAATACCGTAAAGCCTGGCAGCATTTACAAGTGAAAAAAACAGATCGCCGAACTCAGCTTCGATCCTGTCCTGATCTGCCTTATGTATCTCCTCCTTCAGTTCCTGAAGCTCCTCCATCACCTTGTCCCATATCTGATGCTTCTCTTCCCAGTCAAATCCAACTCCTTTCACCTTGTCCTGTATCCTGTTTGCCTTTATCAATGCAGGAAGTGAAACCGGCACTCCTGAAAGAACGGTTTTTTTCGATTCTCTTATCTTGAGGTGTTCCCAGTTCTCTTTAACCTCATTCGCGTCGGCAACCTCTGTTTCTCCGAACACATGAGGATGACGATAGATCAGCTTATCGCTTATACCTTCAATAACATCTTTAATATCGAACGCATTTAGCTCAGAGCCTATTTTTGAATAGAATACTATATGCAGCAACAGATCTCCCAGCTCTTTTTTGACTTCATTAAGATCACCCCTGGTAATGGCATCTGCAAGTTCATAAGTTTCTTCAATTGTAAGGTTTCGTATGCTTTCAATTGTCTGTTCCCTGTCCCATGGACATTTTTCCCTGAGCTCATCCATTATTTCAAGCAGTCTTCCAAATGCTTTTAATCGTTCATTCATCGTGTGCGCCGGTTTATTAAGAGGACAGGTCTGATAACTTTTTTCCGGATAAAAGGGACCGTCCTGGTAAAAGTTTTACTTTTTTTTCAGGATCTTGTCGAAAAACCTGATCCTTATCGTTGAATTGTTGTTAAGATTTAATAATTCGGCAGCGTTACCCTTGTTAATGGCTACCTCGAGGAGACCCAGAGAGTTAAATAGTACCAGAAGTTCGCCTACTGAAGTTTCGCTGTATGTTTGATTTATCCGGTGCAGTTTATAATGGTTGCTTTGCAGTGCAATTTCAAACTGCCTGCCTTTTCCTATCCTTTCATACAATTCCCTGGTTATATTGGTTATTGCATTCTGGTAAGAGTCAATATATATTACGCTGCCATTGATTACATCCTGGTCGATGGTTGCACGCCTGGGAATGCTTTTGGCGAATCCCTCCCTTTCCTGTCCCAGTCCCTCCAGTCCCCCTTCCCTGGCAATATGACAGGCTGCTGCTGCAAACGGATCGGCCGACCCGAAACCCTGAACTTTCCCTTTGCTGTAATCCGGCAGTTCAACTACCGCTGCAGGCGGTTCCTTAAATATCAGTCCGAATATACCGTTATCATTGCCTAAAAAAAAGTGCTGGTCGTACTCGATTGCCAGGAGTGATTCGCCTGATGCCGGTTCAGCATTGACACAAATAATGTGTATCGTTCCTTTCGGGAAGTGATGATAGCTGTTTTTTAGTACAAAAGCCGCCCTGGCAATATTAAAGGAGGGTATATTATGTGTTATATCAATTATGTTGAAACCGGGAAATGATGATATCAGCTTGCCCTTGATGGCCCCGGTGTAGTAATCATCCTGAATCCAGTCTGTTGTTAACGTTACTATGGGCATTTTGACGATACAGCTTATTTTTGTGCTTTAAAAACCGAAGAAGGTATAAAAAAACGGAAAAATTGTGATTATTTTGCAAAGATCAAAAGTAAGCAATATTTGGAAATTCTATGATTGAGCAGTTAATATATTTGGAAGGTATAGATCCTGCGATTCTTTACGGCGTAAATAACAATTTTCTTGACAAGATCAAGGCTTTTTTTCCAAAACTTAAAATAGTTGCAAGGGGAAATGAGATAAGGGTCTTTGGAGATGAGGAGGAGATTTCAAGATTTGATGATCTTATTCATCTTCTGATTGAGCATTTACAAAGGTTCAACAGACTGTCGGAGACTGATCTGGACCGGTTTTTTACCGGCGAGTTTGCCGGAGGATCAGTAGCTGTTGATCCTGAAGGAGTTCTCGTATACGGTAACCACGGGAAGATGATCTCTGCCCGAACTGTTAATCAGCGGAAGCTTGCCGGGGAATACATAAAAAATGACCTTGTATTTGCAATCGGACCAGCCGGAACAGGAAAAACATATACGGCTATTGCCCTTGCGGTAAAGGCATTTAAAAATAAGGAAGTCAAGAAAATAATACTTACCAGGCCGGCAGTCGAGGCCGGTGAGCATCTCGGTTTCCTGCCCGGTGATGTTAAGGAAAAGCTTGATCCCTACCTGCAGCCATTGTACGATGCTCTTCACGATATGATACCCGTAAGGAGGCTCAAGGATTATATTACTGACGGTACTGTGCAGATTGCGCCGCTTGCATATATGAGGGGCAGGACACTTGATAATGCCGCTGTCATTCTTGATGAAGCTCAGAATTCAACGACCAACCAGTTGAAAATGTTCCTCACACGGATGGGAAAGAGTGCAAAATTCATTGTTACAGGTGACATAACACAGATTGATCTGCCTGACAGGAACAAGAGCGGATTGATTTATGCATTGAAAATTCTGAGAGATGTCCGCGGAATCTCAATCATCCATTTTGATGAGAGGGATATTATCAGGCACAGGCTTGTTAAGCTTATAGTCAAAGCATATGAAAAGGATGAAGCCGGAGAGCAAAAGGGGGATAAATAAGCGGAGTCACCAGCCTGGTCCGGCAACCGGATCGGATAACTGATTGAGATAAACAAGGTGTAAATAATAAATCAGAGTAATTTAAATATTAATAACCCAAAAAACAGTATTGTAAGATGAAGGCAATAGTTAAAACAAATTATAGTTTTCCGGGACAGAAGAGTTTGTATACCGGTAAAGTACGTGATGTTTATAATATTAACGACAAGCTGCTTGTAATGGTTGTTACCGACCGTATATCTGCCTTTGATGTTGTTTTGCCCGAAGGCATACCATATAAAGGACAGGTGTTGAATCAGATAGCCTCCAAGTTCCTTGACGGCACATCAGATATAGTTCCCAACTGGAAACTTGCTACACCCGACCCTATGGTTACGGCAGGACATATGGCAGAACCTTTTATGGTAGAGATGGTTATCAGAGGTTATCTTACCGGGCATGCCTGGAGAGAATATAAAGCCGGTAAACGGACTTTGTGCGGAGTTGCACTTCCTGAGGGCATGAAGGAGCATCAGAAATTCCCCGAGCCGATAATCACGCCAACAACAAAAGCAACAGTGGGTCATGATGAGGATATATCGCGTGATGAGATACTGGGTCAGGGACTTGTTTCCGAAGCTGATTACAGGAAGCTGGAGGAATATACTTATGCTCTGTTTGAGAGGGGTACAGAAATGGCTGCCGATAAGGGGCTTATTCTGGTAGATACAAAGTATGAGTTTGGCAGGAAGGATGATGAGATAATCCTTATAGATGAGATCCATACACCTGACTCATCACGGTACTTCTATTCTGAAGGTTATGAAAGACGCCTTGCCCTGGGCGAACAGCAAAAGCAGCTTTCAAAGGAATTTGTTCGTGAATGGCTTATTTCAAAAGGTTTCCAGGGTAAGGAGGGACAGCAGGTACCTGAAATGAGCAAAGATATAGTGAATCAGATTTCGGGCAGGTACATTGAGCTCTATGAAAAGATTACCGGCGATACATTTGTTCGTGCAGACTCTACAAATGTACTATCAAGGGTAGAGAATAATGTAAAAGATTTTCTGGGGGACATATTATAAGAGCTTTCTGAATCCGGAATTAACAGGCCCTGCAGGCAACAGAGCTTATACTGCCCGCAGGGTCTGTTAATATAGCCCGCAGAGGCAGGGTCAGATATGAATCTTCTATTTATTATTTTGCAGGTTCCCTGTCAATTGCATTAAGAGCAAAGGCATAAGCGCCCATAGAGACTGCTTCGCTTGTTCCCAGTCTTGAAAGTCCGATACCTGTCCTTTTAAGCGGATCATAAATCACTTTCCTGTCAGAAAAAGGAACTGGTATCTCTTTTTGCTGTCCTGCAATAAACTCCTCCAGCTGCTCATTATCTTCGAGATTAAATGCCGTCACCTCTGTTCTCGGAAATTCTTCACCTCCCACCGTTTTTATTTTTCCGTTGATATGTCCTGTCACCTCAGGTGCAAAAAGTTTCCACGCCTTTGACAATCCGCCTCCCACAACCACCAGTCCGTCGAACATTGTTATCATATTTGCCAGGGCATCTCCGAGTGCATCTCCAAACTTTTTGAAAGCATCTATTGCCGCCACCTGGTCGCCCTCCCGCATGCCGGTAGCTATCTCATAAATATCGGCAGGAGTTATTTTACCATGTACCGGTATGTTGGAACTCGTCTTGTAAACCCTTACAACCGCCCTGATGCTTATACTCTCTTCTGCAAAGCACTCACGGTGCAACCTGCTTCGCAGCAGCCAGACCTCGCCGGCGGCACCGTTATCACCTGTCACAAGCTCCCCGTTCCGTACCAGTCCCCCTCCAAATCCGGTACCAAGTGTAACACCCATAAGGTTATTATATTGTTTGCAACTGCCGGCTTCACTGAGCATATTGTTAACCCAGGGCAGAAAACCTGAAATAGCCTCGCCATATACAAAAAGATCGCCGTCGTTGTTTATGAATACAGGTATCCTGAAATGGTCCTCCAGCATTGGCCCCAAAGCAATTCCTCCCCTGAAGGCCGGCAGATTGCCCAGGTCGCCAATGATACCGTTTGTATAATCGGTCGGACCGGGGAAGGCGAAACTTATGGCAACAGGATCTGAATCCAGCAGTTCCTTTGTTTTTGAAAATCCTTCGATTATGGTTTTTAGGCACTTGTCCAGATCATGCCCGTTAGAGGGAAGAGTTACCGGTTCAACAATCTGTTTGTTTCCCCTTACGGCGGAAAACACAAAATTGGTTCCTCCTGCATCAAGTGTTAATACGGTTCTGTTGTCGGTCGTAGTATCCATGGTATCTCCTGTTTTTTTGCTAAAAATAGTGAATTTCCATGTTTTTCCAATTCCCGCTCACGGCAAATTTTTATAACTGATGTAGCTGTCATCATTCCGCAAACCTGATGTTACTGCGGGTTTTACCAGTTTGAGCTGCGCTTTCTGAAAAAGTACAGCTAAACCGGCGTTTACTGTAAGAGGATTGTTATGACATTTGTAATATGTATTTAAATGAATAATATTTATCTTGCCCGGGTTAAATTTGTACGGTTTTGCTCATTGTTACAGGTAAGCCCGCAAAAATTCAAACACCTCTATAATGCGCGTAGAACGAGTTAAAAGAGAACGAAGAGACCTTGCTTCCGGAGAGAATACCGATCTCCGCATGCTTGACGGACTGGTACGGAAATATTCCGGCAAAAAGGGTATTATGATACCTGTATTGCAGGAGACCCAATCTATATACGGATTTCTTCCAAAAGAGGCTTTTAAAAAGCTTTCAGTTGAATTGCAACTGAACCTGAGTGATATGTATGGTGTCGCAACTTTTTATGCACAATTTCGCCTGGCTCCGGTGGGCAAGTACATAATCAAGGTATGTCACGGAACGGCATGCCATGTGCAGAATGCAGGAACTATTACCGATGCGCTTGAAGAAGCTCTGAAGGTGACGGACGGCGGGACCACTGAAGACGACTTGTTTACCCTTGAGTCTGTTGCGTGCCTGGGATGTTGCTCCCTGGCCCCGGTGATGATGATAAGAGACGACACATACGGCAAGCTTACAGGCAAGGAGGCAGTCAGGGTGATTAAGGAGATAAGGCTGAAAGAAAAAGAATTACCAATTTAGGGTTTAACATTTTATATAATGGGAAAAACCAAAGTAATTGTCGGATTGGGAAGCTGTGGCATAGCTGCCGGGGCAGGGAAAGTATATGAAAAAATAAGAGCTTTGAAGGAGGCTGAGGCACTGGATATTGTCCTCTCAAAAACAAGCTGCGCAGGTATGTGTTACCGTGAACCACTGGTTGAGATAATTGATGAGTCGGGTAGTTATCTGTATGGCGAAATTACTGAAGATAAGGCAGTTGAGCTGCTTAATAATCATATTGTTAATGATAATCCCGTAAAAGAGTACATTGTCTGCACCGACCTGTATGATACACCAGACAAGAAGTTTTTTGACGGCCAGGTTAAAATTGCACTGCGTAACTGCGGTATGATTGATCCTGAAAATATTGACGAATATGAAGACAGGGGCGGGTACGAAGCTATAAAAAAGATAATTTCAGGGGGAATGAAGCCGCAGGAAATTATTAAGGTTGTTATGGAGAGCGGACTACGTGGCAGGGGTGGCGGAGGATTTCTTACGGGTCTTAAATGGAAATTTACATACAACAGCAAGTCGGCCGAAAAATATGTGATTTGCAATGCAGATGAGGGAGATCCGGGGGCTTTCATGGACCGGTCGCTTCTGGAGGGAGATCCTCACTCTGTGGTTGAGGGCATGATAATTGCTGCACTGGCAGTTGAAGCCACGGCAGGTGTTATTTACTGCCGGGCGGAATATCCACTTGCTCTCAAAAGGCTTGATATAGCAATCAGGCAGGCCAGAGGGAAGGGCTACCTCGGGAAGGATGCCGGCGGCAAAAAGGATTTTGGTTTTGATATAAGCATAAAAGAGGGCGCAGGTGCATTTGTCTGCGGAGAGGAGACTGCATTAATAGCATCGGTTGAGGGTAAAAGGGGTATGCCCGGGCGCAGACCGCCGTTTCCCGCTGCCTCGGGATTATGGAAAAGGCCAACAAACATAAATAATGTGGAGACTTTTGCCAATATACCGTGGATCATGAATAACGGAGCGAAGGAGTATGCAAAATATGGTACTGAGAACAGCAGGGGGACAAAAGTTTTTGCCCTTGCGGGGAAAATCAGGCATGGGGGACTGGTGGAGGTGCCGATGGGCATAACGATCAATGATATTGTTTTTAAACTTGGAGGAGGTATACCGTCTGATAAAAGTTTTAAGGCCGTTCAGCTGGGGGGTCCCTCCGGAGGTTGCATTCCTTCGTGGCTTTCAGACACCAGGGTTGATTACGAATCTGTAAATGCCACCGGGGCAATAATGGGATCAGGCGGCATGGTAGTTATGGATGAAAGTACCTGTATGGTTGATATTGCCAGGTTTTTCCTTGATTTTACAAGGAAAGAGTCATGCGGAAAATGCACCTTTTGCAGGATCGGTACCATGAGAATGCTGGAGATACTGAACCGTATTACCGATGGTGGCGGAGAGGAAGGTGATATACAGAAGCTTGAAGAGCTGGCAGAGCAGATAAAAGACAGTTCGTTGTGCGGACTGGGACAGACCGCGCCAAACCCGGTGCTTACAACGATCAGGTATTTTCGTGATGAATATGAAGCACATATCCACCAGAAAAAATGTCCGGCCAAATCATGCAAAAAGCTGCTGACATATACGGTTAATGATCACAGCTGTACCGGATGCACGGTATGTGCAAGGAATTGCCCGGTTGATGCCATCAGGGGTGAAAGGAAGCAGGTACATGTAATTGACCAGGACCTTTGCATCCGTTGCGGCATATGTTTTACCAAATGCAAGTTTGAAGCTGTTTCGGTATCCTGAAAAGCTTGATTTTCGCCGAAAGGCTTATATACAAAGTAAATGATGGAGAGACTTAATATAATACTGAACGGACAGACAATTACCGGCAGGGCAGATGAAACCATTCTGCAGCTTGCCGGGCGGAACGGGATTGATATCCCTACTCTTTGCCACGACAAGCGACTGGAACCGTTTTCATCCTGTTATGTATGTGTTGTTGAGATAGAAGGGGGGCGTGGACTACAGCCAGCGTGTTCGACAAAGATTACTGAAGGGATGGTTGTCAGTACCGATAACGAGAAGGTGAGGAAGGCACGGAAAACGGCACTGGATTTGATGGTCAGCGACCATTTTGCCGATTGTGAAGCGCCCTGCAAACAGACATGCCCGGCAGGTGTTGATGTGCAGGGGTATATCTCGCTTATAGAAAAGGGATTGTATTCCGGGGCGGTTGCCCTTATAAAGGAGGTCAACCCTCTTCCTGCGATCTGCGGCAGGGTTTGTGTCAGACCGTGCGAGGTTGCCTGCCGCAGAGATCTTCTTGATGAGGGCAGTGCAGTAGGTATCGACTACCTTAAGCGCTTTGCATCCGACCGCGATCTTGAATCGGAACACCGCTATGTACCGGTTACAGACAAACCAACGGGCAAAAAGATTGCAATTATTGGTGCAGGTCCGGGAGGAATATCTGCAGCATGGTTCCTTCAGCTTAAAGGTCACCATTGCGATATCTTTGAGGCCGCGCCACAGGCAGGGGGGTGGTTACGTTACGGTATACCTGAATACAGGCTTCCCAACGATGTTTTACAGAAAGAGGTTGACGCAGTTACCGAATTGGGTGCAACAATTTATTTTAACAGGAAGTTTGGCGCAGATCTGAGCTATGGTGAGATAACAGCCAAATATGATGCCCTGGTGCTTACAATAGGATCGCAGCGCGGCACTCTCCTTGGTTGCAGTGGTGAGGATGCCGACGGAGTCTTTTCGGGAATCGACTTCCTCAGGAACATGGAGATGACGGGTCAGCGATACGATTTTAAGGGTAAAAAAGTGGCGGTAGTCGGCGGAGGAAACACCGCGATGGACTGCTGCAGAACCTCACTAAGGTGCGGTGCAGAAAAAGTATATGTTATCTACCGTCGTACTGAAAAGGAGATGCCAGCAAATCCCATAGAGATCCATGAATCAAAAGTTGAAGGTGTGGAGTATCTGTTCCTTACAAATCCGGTATCGGTAAACAAGAACGAAAAAGGTGCCGTCAGGTCGGTTACCTGCATAAGGATGGAACTTGGAGAACCGGATGCCTCGGGACGCCGGAGGCCTGTACCGGTAAAGGGTTCTGAATTTGAGATAGAACTCGATTATATTCTGGCGGCTATTGGCCAGAAGACTGATGTTGAATTTCTGGATGACATTAACGGCAATTCGCCGGAAGGAAAGCTTGAAGTGAATAAATGGGGTGATATAGTGGCCGATCCGGATACATTGCAGACTGGTATCAGGTCAGTATTTGCTGCTGGAGACGGAGTGACGGGACCTGCTACGATAATTGAGGCCATTGCCCAGGCAAAGACGGCTGCGCGAAGCTGCCATCAGTTTTTATCAGGTTTGCCGGTTGAACCTGCAATAAATGAATTCATTAGCAGAAAGGATAATTTCAAGGAGCTGACAGGAGAATCTTTTTCCGGACGTTACAGGAAGCAGATGCGTCAAGAGATGCCGGTGCTATCAGCGGAGAAGAGGAATAACTTTGATGAAGTTGAACTTGGATATGAAAATGATGAGGTGGCAAAAACTGAAACGGCCCGTTGCCTGGAATGTGGCTGCTCAGAATTATATACATGCGATCTCAAGAAGCTTTCTACCGCTTATGGTGCTGAACAGGGCAGATACCGGGGCGAATTTCATGAATTTGAACCTGACTATTCGCATGCATATATTGAGATAGACAACAATAAATGTATTCTTTGCGGCAGATGTGTGCGGATTTGCAGCGAGGTGGTTGGCGCCGCTGCCCTCGGATTTGTTAGCAGGGGGTTTGAAACCTATGTGGCTCCGAGCATGGGCGATTCGCTTACGGAAACCAGGTGCGAATCCTGCGGGTTATGCATTTCTACATGTCCCACAGGTGCAATAACGGAGAATGTTCCTTTTAAACCTGCACCGGTAGAATGGGATACGGTAAAGACTATCTGCAACTATTGTTCTGTAGGATGCGAGCTGAATATTCACCATAAATCGGAATTTGTATTGAGAATAACCGGAAGTGAGGGGCTCATTAACAGAGATGGTAATATATGCAGGTACGGTAAATTCGGTTACCATTACCTTAATGACAGAACAAGAATAACGAAACCCCTGCTGAAAGAGAACGGAAAATTCAGAGAGGTTACTTTTGATAAGGCATTTGAGATAATAAAAGATAAGATAAAGTCGTCTGATCCCGATGAAAATGCTTTTTTCGGAGGTGCCGGACTTACAAACGAAGAGTTGTATCTGATCCAGAAACTTGCAAGGTCGGGTGCAGGTACCGGTAATGTAATGAGCTTTCATTACCTTGCAGAGGGCAGCGGCAGGTTAAGCCGCTCAATATATGACACGCCGCTTGACCAGATCAGTGGTGCCTCAAGGATATATCTGTTCGGATGTGAGATCAACAGCGATAATGCAGTACCCGGTTTTACGATCAACAGTCTGCGACATGCTGAAGGTGTGCCGGTTGAACTTATAACCACCAGGAGCAGATCATCGATGGAGCATAAGGCCGATAAGGTATGGAAAGTAAAGTCATATTACCACCTTGTCAAGGCTATGAACCATTTTTATCTTTCAGGGGGTATGGAGAATTCATTATTCATAAGGGATAACTGTACCGGTTTTGAAGAATACAAAAGCAGGCTCCTCAGCGATGATCTTGATTCTCTTCTCAAATCTTCAGGAATTTGTTGCAGGGAGTGTTTTGAAGAGTTTGCCATTCGCTATAACAAAGAGATGAGCGCTATACTCATTTTCTCTGAAAAGGATATATCACCCGGAACGGTTTCAGAACTGAATAACCTGGCTATCATTACCGGAAAGCTCGGCAAAACTTCTATGGGGCTGATATCGCTCAAGGAGAAGAATAACTCGCAGGGACTTTCCGATATGGGACTGTTCCCTGATTTTTTACCCGGAGCAGTTGATGCAAGGGATGAAGAGATGAAAAGGCATCTGAAGGAGATATGGCAGACTGATCTAATACCGGAACCGTCAGGCGCTGATATTTTTAAATTATTAGAGTCAGGAGCTGTAAAGAATATGTTTATCTTTGGTGAGGATCCGGCCGGTTGTGCGGTGGATAAAAAACTCATCGGCAAATGGTTTGAGAAATCTGAGTTTATTATGGTGCAGGATCTTTTTATGAGTGAGACCGCTTCTGCAGCCGACCTTATCCTGCCGGCTTCATTACCTATGGAGACAGGTGGTTCATACAGTAATACAGGGAAGGTTATTCAGCAGTTTGAAAAACATTTTGAGCCGGTTACCGGATATCCGGGATACCTTCAGCTTATTTCCCTTCTTGATTTACTGGGAGCTGAGAGATGCAGAACTCTGGAAGATTTAAGGATGGAGATTTTTTCGGTTCTGGCAAATGTTACAAATCATGAAAAGCTTAAGCTATCAATTACAGCGGAAGATAATTACAGTAAATTGTTCAGGCACGGATGTGACTACCTTGTGTTGCGATTTGATAATGAGTTTTCTGAAAACAACGGGGGTGAGTTCGGAACTTGGCAATGACATCTTTATTGATTATTATTGCAATTGATATTTTCTTCAACAAAATCACTGTAACATGAAACAGTTCAATTCTATAGACGATATCCTCGATTTTGCGATCGGGCTTGAACAGGATGCGGTGGATTTCTATAAAGAGCTGGCAAAAAATGCCGTTACACCAGATATGAGGGCTGTATTTGAACAGTTTGCGCGTGAAGAGATATCGCATAAGACCAGGCTTACAGAAGTTAAAGATAAAGGATTGTTTGATATCGGGTCTGACACGGTTACCGATCTGCAGATAGGTGATTACCTTGTAAGTATTAAACCGTCACCGGGCATGAGCTACCGGGATGCCCTTGTACTTGCCATGAAAAGGGAAAAAGCAGCTTTCAGGCTTTATATGGATCTTTCTGAAAGAGCACCAGGCCAGGAGATGAAAGAGTTATTCCTTTCTCTCGCCGTCGAAGAATCCAAGCATAAGCTAAGATTTGAACTCGAATATGACGAATATATTCTGAGAGAAAATTAATATTTCTTCCTATGCATATAAGGTTTTTTATACTGTTTATCCTTTGCCTCGGCTCGTCCGTCAATGGATATTCTCAAACGGTTCCCGTTGAGGTTGTAAGATCGGAGGATAAGATTGTTATTGGACGCAAAGTCTATTATATCCACATTGTTAAACCCGGGCAGACTCTATATTCCATCAGTCGCGCCTACAATATTCCGCAGAAGGAGATCCTGCTTGAAAATCCGAATACCTATTTAGGGCTTCAGGCGGGAGAAGCTCTTAAAATACCATTTGTATCAGAAGAAGAGCAACAGGCTATACCAGACAAACAGGATGGAGATTATACACTGCATCCCATTGAGCAGGGACAGACCCTGTTTTTTCTGTCAAGAGCCTATGATGTTGAAATTGATGAGATAATCAGGCTTAACCCCGGCGTGGAAGAAGGGCTTCAGATCGGCCAGGTGGTTAAAATACCTGCCCGGAAGGTTTATCTGGAACGCGAGGGGTTTCCATCTGAGGATGACATGTATATTCACCATAAGGTTGAAAGGGGCGAAACACTCTATTCGCTCTCACGACAATATGATGTGCCTGTCAGGGCGATAAGACGGGCTAACGACAGGCTTATCTGGGGTCTTAAATATGGTGAGTATATCAGGATTCCTAAAGAGGTGGAAGATGATCCGGAAGAGATTGAGATACCTTTGATACCTGACGATCATATTGCGGAAGAACCGGTTCCGGCGGACTTGTATGATGCTGATGCTTTGGCTGATGCTGATGCTTTGGCTGATGCTGATTGTATAGGTTTTGATTTAGCAGGATATGACAGGCCGTTCAATGTAACACTTATGCTACCCCTTTTCATTGACAGGAATTACCCTGTTGAGCTGCCTGATACAGTGGACAAGGAGCAGGCCAGGGAGCTTTATCCGGACTATGTGCTTACTGTGAATGAGTTATACCGGGGTACGGTGCCTTTCCTTGAATTCTATGAGGGAGCCAGGCTTGCCATTGATTCACTGCTCAACGCCGGTCTTTCGGTAAACCTGAACGTTTACGATACGGAAAGAAGCACAGAAAAAGTCAGGCAAATAATGTTGGAGCAGGAATTTCGTAACAGCGACCTGATAATCGGTCCCGTTTACCCTGAAAATATGAGAATTGTAGCCGACTGGGCACAGCGCAACCGTGTTAATGTGGTATCTCCTCTCACATCACGAACAGAATTGCTGACAGGAAACCCATACCTTTTCCAGGTTACTCCCTCTGCTTCAGTTGAACTGGAGCAAGCTTCAATTTTTATAACAAACTTCCCCGGATCAAATTTCGTTCTCCTTCATAAAGGCGATATGTTTGAGCAGGAACTGGTTGAATCTTTCAAGAGTAATATTTTCAGACATTTCTCATATAACTCTAATTTTGATAATTTGGTTTTCAAGGAGTTAATATACACGGACGCAACCACGCAAATCGAGCAATCGCTGGTTCCCGGCAAAAAAAATATTGTTATAGTACCCTCGTCAGATCAGGCTTTTGTATCTGATGTGCTTATGAGGTTAAACATTCTCTCCCGCAATTTCGATATTACTATTTTCGGACTCAATGACTGGCAGCGTTTTGCCAACCTCGAGGTACAATACCTGCACAATATGGAGTTGCATTTTGCTTCTCCCTTTTTTATTGATTATAATGATGAGAATGTAAAGGATTTTCTCAGGCGCTACAGGAGAAATTATAATACTGAACCATCACATTACGGTTTCCGGGGCTATGATATTATGTTCTATTTTCTTCAGGCAATGAAAAGATATGGCCCGGATTTTCGTGATTGCCTTCCTGCTATGCGCACAGACCTTCTTCAGGCAGATTTTCTGTTCAGAAAGTCAGATTACAGGAACGGTCTCGAGAATAACGGCATTTCCATTGTTAAGTATGACAAAGATTTGAATATTAAGCGACTCGGACTTAATGCCCGGATGCAGTGATCAGACTCAGAGACATGCGCTGATTGTTCGGGATAACTTCAACCGGTAAACATCGCGGCATAAATATAGCCGGTCGATGACATCGCTGTATGTTCTTGATTACTTCAACCGGTAAACAGCGGGTTGCCATTGCCGGTGGCAGGCCGCTTATCTTCTTTCCCTACCTTTATGAATCTGCAGTGCTTTTGCAGGCATTCCTTATTACCGGTCCTCTTATGGCTTTAATAATGGACTGTTATTAGGAAACATTTATACAAGAATTGATACCGGTAATAATCTATTTCCGGTGGTTTCCCGGAAACAAAGATCAGTCGCCGTTAAACGAAGATCAGTCATGGTAAATTATCCCTATGGAGGTATTGACCGTATTTTTTTGTGTATACATGGGTATAAAGAATATTCCGGAAACTTGAAAATTTTAGAACAAATTTCCCTTCATTACGTAAACAACTCTAAACCCCATACTGAAATACCGGTATGAGAGGTTAAAATAAATCATTGATTTAGCATAATCCGGCTTGTTGAGGATCAATTTTGCAGGTCAGAAAGAATCTTTAATGTCATGTATTCTTTTTTTCAGGGGATTGTCAACATGGTGGTAAAACGTTTTTATCTTTCAATGAAGATGAGCAGGATTTGTTTGCTGATTATGCTGTCCGGAATACTTTTCCCGGGTGAGGGTTATTCTCAGAGTCCTTTCAGGAGTATTGAGACAAGGTCTTCCGGTCTCTCTGTAAACATGCACTGGATGCAGATGACCGACGCCTCTTTCTCGCCTTTGCGCTATAACGGACCCGGCATTGATATAAGATTGCTCTCTGCAAGGACTTATGGTAACCTGCGCAGGCATTTTCATATTGGTGCAAAGGCTGATTATCTGCTGAACAGGCTTGATTTCAGTGCGGGATATGTCCAGCCCGGGTTGAATTGGGGACTTGCGGTGATGGTACCTGAGATTTCGGGCGAAGATGGCTTGTCATATCTGGGTGGCAGCATAAGTGCGGGTACCAGGATGTACCGTTTTCTGAATGAGGATCCTGACCATATCTACTGGGCAACCTCTTATACCGTTGATCTTTATTACTATTTTGACTATGAGATAGACAGAGACAGGAAAGTTTTTGCTGAGCTGAAGGTACCTGTTGCAGGAGCAGTCTCAAGACCTTCGGCCGAGAACCATTACACTTATCAGATGCCCGGTTTTGCCGAGTATGTTAAAAGGATCCACGAGAACATCGGATTTGCAACTTTTAACAAGATGCAGTCAGTAAATCTGAAACTGACAAGCGATCTTTCCCGAACAAGACTTAAGTCTGTAAGCATAGGGTATGAAATGGATTTTACTCGTTTTACCGAACCTGAACCGGTGGTTTATTTTTCCAACAGTTTATTTGTAAGAATTCTTTTTTATGCATTTGTATGGTGATTATTAGAATATTGAAGCGTTTTATCGTAATGCTGATCCCCGGATCAATATTACTTAGCTCGTGTCTGCCTGACGGAGAGATGAAGACCACAGTAAATCATCAACCTGTGCAGGTTGCAGACGGATGGGATATCTCTGCACCTTCAGATCAGGGATTTAATACCGGGAAGTTGCAGGATATTTACGAAATGATGTTTTCAGAGGATGAGTTCATCACATCAACCTCCCTGTTGATTGTCAGAAATGGGAAGCTTGTCTCTGAATCCTATTTCAAAAACGGGAGGGATATCAATAAGAAGGTTTCTGTTCAGGGAATTACAAAGAGCATAACCTCCCTGCTGGCAGGAGCAGGATGGGAACGGAACCTGATTGAACTTGATGACAGCATTTATAATTATATCCCTTATTATTTTGATGGCGATCAGAATAAACGGGAAATGACAGTCAGGCATATGCTTACTATGACAACAGGACTGGACTGGGATCATGAACAGCATTCTGTTGATCTGTTTAACTCAAAAAGGTTTCCAAGCACTATCCGCATTGTACTTACAAAACCATACCTGTCGGCACCGGGCAGCACATTTTTCTATAATCAGGGACCACCACAGCTTGCAATGGGGATTCTGAAGCGTGCATATAACCTCACCGCTACCGATTCAATAGTTAACAACTTTTTTGACCCTCTTGGCATTGATGATTTTATCTGGGAACAGCATGAGGATGGTCTTCATATCGGGGGACTTGGTTTGCATATGAGGCCAAGGGATCTTGCCCGTATTGGGCAGTTGTGCCTGCAAAAAGGCTCATGGGATGGAAGTCAGCTCATTTCATCCGAATGGATTGATCTGGCAACTTCGATGCATATAAAACCGGAGATGACGGGTACATCATTCGGGTATGGATACTACTGGTGGATTGATGAAGAAAATGAAGCCTTTTTTGCAATGGGTGACGGAGGACAATACCTGTACATAGTGCCCGGTAAAGATCTTGTAATCGTACATACGGCCAGTCCGTCAGTCGGTTCAGGTTATAACGGTATTGAATTCGAAGAGTTTCTCTCTATTGTTAACCTGGTTATTGATGCAGCAGATTGATATTTGTTTATTACATAAATAAAATCGAGGAACCCTGGAGAGCATAAGATGATATTTTCAAGACCTCTGGTTTAAGTGGGTTTTAATATATTCTGCCGTATTAAATTTTCTTTTGCAGCCTTTATCATTCATGTAACGGACCTTGCCGAAAACCGGCCGTTCACCCCAGGCCCTGTCGTGCACTCCGCCAACAGACCAGGCGCAACCGGTATATCCGTTGGGATCACGCCCATCAAGCTCATACTTGTCGTTTAGGGAGATCGCAATAGCAAGCGCCTCTTCAGGTGAAGAGGTCCATTCCAGGATCTTTTTTGCCCAGTACATGCGCATATAACCGTGCATCTTGCCCTTCGTCACCATCTCCCCCTGAGCAGCATTCCACAGTCTGTCGTGTGTTGACCCGGTCTCGAACTGATCCTTTGAATAGATATACTCTCTTTCATCATTGCGGTGGGAGTGGAGTGTGGATTTTGCCCATGACGGAAATCCCTCAAACGAATCATAAAAGGGGTTGTAATGGCAGAAATTATCAGAAAGCTCCCGTCTTACAATGAGTTCCTCAAGAAAAGCCTCACTATTTTGATCTCCCGGCGATGTTTTTATCAACTCAAGCGCTATCCTTTGAGCAGAAATTTGTCCGAAATGCAGGAAGGGTGATAAATCTGAAACTGCGCCGGCATTTGGGTCATTCCTTCTTTCGTTGTAAACGGGAAGTCTGTTTCTGATAAAATTATCCAGTACGGTTCGCGCGGCATCTTCTCCAGGCACCAGCCAGGTCACTTCCCTGATTTCAGTATTGATTGATGCAAAAAGGATTTTTTTAACCGCATCCCAGTCTGTCGGCGTTGTTAAGACCCGTCCGTTAGTTCCTTTCACCCCCTCTCTATTTCCGATGTTAACTGATGCAGGTATCTCCGGAAACTCTTCGATATACTCATTCAGCAGCCTTTTGATTTTCGGCCTTATTGTATATGCTCCGAACTCCTGTTTATCCGATGCTATATGGCATGGCACTACATTGTGCGCGTCAACCTCAAAGAGCGGGACATCAATTATTTTAACCAGTTCATTTTTCCACTCCTTTTTTATCCTGAGCGGATCGAAATCGGTTACTATCGCACCGGCTTTTACATCTTTCGCAAGCATGCCGATACTTTCAGGAGGATTTCCGGTTACAAGTCTGAAGGGAATATTTTTTGCAGCCAACATCCTCTCTATCTCCGCCAGTCCCCGCAACATAAAACCATAATGTCGCAGGTTGGCCCCCGGAAAACTGCCGGTTAATGCAAAGGCCACAAGTACATAAGTATTCAGTTCTGCAGCAATTTCAAATGCATACAGCAGTGCCCAGTTATCCCTTACCCTCTGGTCCCTGCTCATCCAGTATATAACCGGTCCCTGCAACAATTTACGCCCGTTTAACTGCAGTATCCGTTTCCTGTTCACTAAAACAGTATCAGGCCTGATCATTTGATCTCCTTGTATTTGTTTGCATTTACAAAGATTACATCGCCTATATTTTCATATCCGATGAAGAATTTCTCTCCAAGCTGCTTGACCATCTCACCCCTGAACCCCATCAGGGTTAGTCCTGCTCCTGATGATTTCTCGTTTATAAGTGTTTTGGGATTGACATCTTCATCGAGAGTTATTACTTCAACATTTTGGAGCGAGATCGGCAGTCGTCCTCCATGAATAAGTTCAACAA
>SKND01000374.1 GCA_007120695.1 Bacteroidales bacterium
GGCTCGGGGGACTGCCGCCACCAACATCCGGAGCCACATCTGTCAAAAACTCCCAGCTTGCACCATTATCTTTTGACAGCCATCCCTTAATCAGTCTGCGATCACCTTCTCTTTTGCGGACGGTAGTGAGGATCTCATTTTCAGATAGTCTAACCGTGGAAGGCATAATACGAAAAACATCTGGTTCCGGACCTATCCACGAAAGAAATTCCCAGCTTAATCCGCCATCCTCTGTTTTTACACACAAGGTCCTGCCTTCATTACCATCAGATTTTCCTGCAGTTAAAAATACAAGCATTTCATTCCTGCTCTCTACAAGATAATCGGTTCTTGCAGCAATCCCGGGAGTATCAAACAGAGGCAGAGCAAATGGTCCCTCCCAGCTTTTGCCGCGGTCGTACGAAAAATAAAAGCGGGACTGCCCTCCTCCCCTGTGATCTTCCATCCGGAATGTCATTGCAAAATCGGGATGGGTAAAATCTATTGGTTCCTGCAACTCTGTAATGGGAGGATATTCAACATCCGGTAGAGTTGTTCCAAAAAGCATGGCCCCGCGGGGAAGCAATGCTCCCTGTTTTTCAGGATATTCAAGCTCCCAGGTCTCTCCGCCGTCAAGGCTCCTGGCCAGAACATGATGTTCGGGCTTGTCAGGATCAACGGCATGGCCGCTTCCCCGGTCCATATACCAGGCAGTGCAAAAGCCAACAAGGATCTCGTCTCCCCATGACCAGATCCCGTGATTGGCAGGCCACCCTCCAAACCGCCCGGGCTCATGGAAAATCTTCAGATGCCTTATAGCTTTCTTTTCCTCCACAGAATTGCATGATAAAAGAACTGTCATGATGGATATTAAAATAAAATATGACAGTAAATTCTGTGTAAATGATTTAAATTCTCTTTTCATTTTTTTCTTATTATTTTATTTATAATAACAGTTAAAAGCAAGCCTGTAAAGAAAATGACCATGGTTCCAACCACTATAGTCATATAGCTGTGAAGCGGATTGCTGAATTTTTCAAGATCGCCAGTGAAATATACCGGCGAAAGGCTCATCCAGATTATTACCAGAAGGCCCAGTGCAACTCCAATAACTGCGGCAACATTTTCAACCTTTCCGGCAAAATAGCCCAACAGAAATATTCCAAGCATCCCTCCGCTGAAAATCCCGGCCAGGTTCCACCAGATATCAAGTGCACTTTCCACCCTTATTATATAAAATGATATGATTATTCCAAGAACACTTATAACAACAGAAGACAGGTAAAGCACTTTTACCGACTCTTTTTCATTGCCTTCTGATCTGAGCCGCTTAAAAAAATCATTCAAAATTACCGTAGCACTGCTGTTCAGGCTTGTTGAAATAGTGCTCATTCCGGCAGCGAATATCGAAGCAATAAGCAAACCTGTAAGTCCGGCAGGCAATACATTAACAATGAAATAGGGAAAAACACTGTCCGACATGCCTGCTTCCAAAAATTCTGCGGGTAGTGCCTCGGAGTAAACCTGGTAATAGACAAACAGGCCGGTACCTATCAGAAAAAAAAGCAAAGATACAGGCACATACAACAATCCCCCGCCCAGGGCAGAGGAAATGGCTTCTTTTTCATTTCTTGCACTCATATATCTTTGTATATAATTCTGGTCTATACCATAATTCTGCATATTAATAAACAGCCCGTAAATGAAAACAACCCAGAAAGTAGATTCAGTGAAATTTATCCCAAGACTGCCAAGGCTGAATTTATTATGCCCGGAGGCAACCTCAAAGAACTGGGAGACTCCTCCCGGCAACGAAAACATTATAATTCCAAGTGTTACTAAAGCTCCGGTAATAAGGACAATTGCCTGAATGGCATCGGTCCACACGACAGCTTTGATACCTCCAAGAACAGAATAAATCAGGACACTTACACCTGTGATCAGGATAATGATGCGCATATCCCATCCAAGTAAAACATACATTGGCAGGGCAAGCAGATAAAGTATTGTAGCAACCCGCATAACCTGTGTAAGTATCCAGAATGAGGCAACATAAATCCTTGCCCAGGTGCCAAAACGCTGTTCAAGATAGGTATATGCAGAGGGACTGCCTACACTGCGGTACAAGGGAACAAAAAATTTAATGGCCATTAAGATGGCAAATGGAATCGAGAGACTGAAGACATAGGCGTTCCAGTTCGATAAAAAGGCTATCCCTGGCAGTGCCAGATAACTGATACTGCTTACAAAAGTTGCAAATATTGACAAACCAATCACCCACGCAGGTATTGTCCCCGAGCCAGTGGAATAGTCAGCCGATGTCCTTCCTTTCTTATAAAACGAGATACCGAATAATACAATACCTATCAAATAGGCAATGAAAATTAAAAGATCTATAGTGCGCATTTATCGAAAAATTACAGGCTGTACCCAGGCAACCGGTGTACCGATTACTTCTCCTGTTATCCTGTCAATTTGGTCGGCTGAAGAGGTGATCCTGGCGCGCACATACAATTCATTCCCGGTAAAGGTATAGCTTGAACTCAGATCATTTGAAACGGCAAGCACCTGTCCTATCTCTTCACTGTATGTTCTGGTGGTATTTGCAATTTCGTTCCCTTCCCCGTCAAGGGTAGGTGTACTTGATGTGTCAAATCCGGCAAGTGTGCCTATGTACTCTGTGGTGTATGTTACCCCTTCTTCAGGCTTAATATCAACGGACAGTTCCCTGCCGTCAAAACTGATATCATTGAGCGTCACACCAGTGGTAGAGTAAAAATCACCCCTGTCAATAGCATCAAGAATTGATCCTGTTTCAAACTCACTGCTGCGCACTTTTACCCATCCCCGCCCCGGTGTGGCTCCTGAGGAGTGATATCTGTGTGTATCATCTGTTGCCAGTCCGTAAAGCAATTTCCCGTTACCTGAGGACAGGCGCATGGAAAGAACAATATCCCAGATCCTGTCAGTGCTTGCGCGGAAGTCATCACCTTCATTGTTAACAGCCGGGTGGCCGTTATACACCTCAAA
>SKND01000205.1 GCA_007120695.1 Bacteroidales bacterium
CGGTCAGGTGAATTCTGACTGTGTCATCACCTCCCCTGCAGGTGGCGGCACCCTCAGCCAAATGCTCTTCGAAGGCTGTACGTGATGTGTCACCATATTTATGAAAAGAGATCAGTCCTTTTGGTATTCCCTCATAGCCAAGGCCTTCCTTATCAAGGAGCATTCTGATTATCTCTTTGTAGTCGCCTGACGAGATCAGAGATTCTATGTTCAGGCCTTCTTTTGCAAAGTGGTCCCTAAGCTCTCCGTAGAAGGCAAAATTTTTTATCCCTTTGAAAAAAGCAGCAGCACCACCATCCGGATCGACTTCATCTCCCTCCTGTTCCGCGAAAGCGTAAAGATCTCTGAACATCCTGGTAGCGGCCCCTGAAGCCGGAACAAATTTGAGTACCTTTTCGTCGACCGACTTGGTATCGTAGAGCTGGATAAAATCGTCAAGAGTATCTTCCCGTGGCCTGAGGATTCCATCACCTGCAGTTGCAGGCCTTGTTACAGGAAGATAAGGAAATCCTTCCCTGAAGCGATTAAGCTGCTCCTCAATTTCTTCAAAAGGGATACCCCTCTTTTCAAGTTCCTGATAATCCTTTTTGGTAAACATAGTCAATTGGGTATTATTTGGAAATCTCTTCAGACGCAATATCCTTTCCGGCCTTCAGAGCTTTCAGGTTAAATTCAATAATATCATTGCCTTTTTTCCGGAATAATTCGCGTACGGCCTCCTCAAGATTTTCAAAACCTATGTCCAGAAACGGTGCGGCAGCACCCAGCATCACCATATTGGACGACCTGGGAGACCCTATTTCCCGTGCAATTCTGTCAGCCTCAATTATGATATGGTTGTTCAATGACCTGATTTCTGCCATAATCTCCTCCAGATCAGGGTAATTGGTTATATTCTTAACTGGGGTTGTATTGGTTATAAGCCAGCCGTTTTCAGATAGCCATGGCAGGTATCTTAACGACTCCATCGGTTCTACTGAAATTATCAGGTCCGCACTGCCAAGAGGAATAAGATCGGACGATATTTCTCTGTCTGAAATTCGCAGGTTTGACTGTACCGCTCCTCCCCTCTGGCTCATACCGTGTACTTCTGACTGTTTCAGACGGAGATTTTCTGCAACAGCAGCAAGGCCTATAGATGCAGCAATAGACAATATTCCCTGTCCGCCTACTCCTGCTATTATAACATCTTTTTGCATCAGCAAATTATTTATTTAAATTATTAGTCTGGTGATCCTTACCCGGAAAAGATTAGATTAGATTAGATTAGATGTGAGTCTATTTATGTTTCTTTTCCTGTTTCCGGCTTTTCGTTGCAACCTGGATGCATTCCCTTCTGGCAATAACAACCGACACTCCCTTATATTCAAGTTCTTCTTTAATAATCTCAACATTCCTGCTATGATTCTTCCTTAAAGGTTCAATAACCCTGATTCGTTCAGGCAGCACGCCTATTCCTGCACAGATACTCTCAATTCTGCCCGTGGCAGATGATTTCTGTCCCCCGGTCATTCCCGTTGTTGAGTTGTCTCCTATTAATACCGTTATCGAAGATTTATCGTTAACTGCATCAAGCAGTCCCGTCATTCCTGAGTGCGTAAATGTTGAGTCACCTATAACGCAAACAGACGGGTGAAGGCCCGCATCTGCAGCGCCTTTGGCCATAGTTACCGATGCCCCCATATCAACACATGAATTTATTGCATTGAAAGGTTCAAGTGCACCGAGGGTGTAACAACCAATATCCGAAAAAACACGACCAGGGCCGAAATCATCAATAGCTTCGAGAAGGGCATTGAACATGTCTATATGTCCGCATCCTGCACAAAATGAAGGAGGCCTGTTCTTTATGACAGCAGGTACTGCCGGACCTTCTTTGACCGTTATCCCAATGGCTTTCGCTACGTGATCAGGATTAAGTTCACCATCCCTCGGGAGAGTACCATCCAGCCGGCCCCTGATTCTTTTGTCAGTCACCGGAAATCCCCGTAACATCTCTTCCAGAAAAGGGTATCCTTCTTCAAGAACTATCACACTATCACAATCTCCTGTAATCTTCCCGATCAGAATTCCGGGCAGCGGATACTGGGTAACTTTAAGAACCGGGTGATCCAGTCCTTCCCTTACCATTACCTCCATCAGGTAGTTATAAGCAAGTCCGCATGCAATAAAGCCGACTGACTTGTCAGTTCCCTCAGTTATTGTGTTATAGGGCGAATCTTCCGACTCCTTCTCCAGCGCATCCTGAACCGATAAAAGGTATTTATATCGCTTCCTGGCAATAGCCGGCAACAAAACAAACTGCCTTGGATCTTCCGGCAATGAAAGCTCCTTTTGCGATAACGCATTTTCTGGCTTAACCGATGATCTTGAGTGGGATAACCTTGTAGTAAGCCTGAGCATTACCGGTAACCGGTATTTTTCCGAAAGCTCAAATCCATGAAATACCATATCATATGCTTCCTGCTGGTTTGATGGTTCAATGACCGGAATCATTGCAAACTTCCCGTAATACCTTGAATCCTGTTCATTCTGAGAGGAGTGCATTGACGGATCATCAGCTACGACCAGGATTAATCCGCCATTTATTCCGGTTACTGCAGAATTCATAAAGGGATCGGCTGCAACATTAAGGCCAACATGCTTCATGCATACCATAGCCCTTTTTCCAGTAAACGACATACCCAGGGCAGCCTCCATTGCCGTCTTCTCATTGGCAGACCACTGGCAGAATATTCCACCATCTGAAGCCTGGCCTGAAGTCTGCACATATTCCATAATTTCGGTAGAAGGGGTACCCGGGTAAGCATAAATACCTGAGATTCCCGCATCCATTCCTGCTTTGGCAACAGCTTCATCACCCAGCAGCATTAAGTTCTTCATGTATTAATATTTTATATTGTTCAGTGAATCAAAATTAGAAATAATTGAAAGCAAAAAAATATGTTTTATATCACATTACCGGTATACCGTTGCGGTAATCCTCCTCCTGCCACCATTATTTCTGAACTCACAAAGGAAAATACCCTGCCATGTTCCCATGCTGATCCTGCCGTTTGTAATGGGTATTGTAAGCGAAACTGAAAGGATGCTCGATTTTATATGTGCCGGCATATCATCCGGTCCTTCGATCGTATGTATATATCCCGGATCATTTTCCGGTGCAATTTTGTCAACTGCATATCCCAAATCCTTTGCAACATCGGGGTCTGCATTTTCATTTATGGTTAATGCAGCTGATGTGTGCCGCAGAAACAGGTGAAGTATTCCCGTTTCGGGAAGCTCAGGAAGGTTTCTCTCGATAATTCCGGTTATCGGATGAAACCCCCTGCTGAATGATGGAAGAACTATTTCGTGTTGTTGTATCATAATAATAAAAAGATTTAAAAGATACAGGTTTGCATCAAACTCTCCAACAATTAATATTATAAATTGTTATAAAACATGAAAATCCTGGGCAGTTAATCCCTTCAGGAAGGTAAATTTAAATTTTAAACAGGAGAGTTGATTAATATCTTTACAATTATTTTAGTTATTTTTGGGGCGGCATGGATTTTGCTGCTCATTATCTGAGTAAAAGGCGATTTTTATATGGTTCAGTTAACCTGGTTAAAATATTTGAAGTTACTACTTATCTTCTCACTGGCTTATGAGGGATTGTCTGCGCAGCAAACCCATAGCGAGGGTAATCCGATCCAGATTACTGGCATAATCAGAGACGAATTCAAAACTCCGCTGCCCTATTCTCATATCATAGTAATTAATGCCGGGAAAGGAAGTATAGCAGATAACAGGGGCAGATTTTCATTTATAGTTTACCCTAATGATACCCTCGTTTTCTCATCGATGGGTTACAAAAGGCAGCAACTGGTTGTTCCTGACAGCATCGACAGGATGCATTATGCAGTAGATATTGAACTTGAACGGGACACCTTTGAAATACGTGAGGTTACAGTCTTCCCCTGGGCTACCTATGAAGAATTCTCCGAAGCATTTATAGCGCTTGATCTGCCTGAAGACGATTACGACCGTGCTATAGCCAATATTGCCCTGATCCAGACCTGGATGGAGCTGGAGGGCCTGCCGGCTGATCCCGCAGCAAGTTTCAGGTACGCAATGCAACAGCATCATAACCGGAGTATGTATGCTGGTCAGCCGCCAAATAACCTGTTGAATCCCTTTTCCTGGGCCAGGTTTATAGAGGCAGTCAGGGAGGGTCGTTTTTCAAACAGATAATTCTGCAGGCAGCACCTGTTTTTTAAAAAATCATCTACATTTATCCTGCAGGTCAAATTTTTGGTTCTCTTTTAATACAAAATTTCGACCTGCAGGATGAACCGCTTCGCTTTAACATAAAATTTTTTTCATCCGTTTGTGTGTAATTTCAGATAAAAAAATTTCATGTACATTTGAGAGTCATGTCTTTTTATGTTACAAAGCGACATGGGGATTTATAAAAAAATTTTAATGCATCTCTACAGGATTTTTACATTTCACCTGATTTTGCTCCTGTTTGCCGGTAGTGACCTTGGAGCGCAAACCCCGACTTTTGTCCTCTCAGGAAAGGTAACCGACGAGAAAATGAATCCGGTTCCTCTTGCTAACATAAGCATTTTCGGAACTCCCCTGGGAACAGTAAGTAATGACAAGGGCGAGTACAGGATTAATATCCCCGCTAACCGCGAAGTAGCAATTGTTGTGACAATGATTGGTTATGCCCCGGTAAAGACAATAATATCAGGAACTGAGGGTGAACATGTCAGAAAAGATTTTTACCTGGAGATTTCATATGAGGAGATATCTGAAGTTTTGATCTACCAGGGAAGAGAACGGGAAGGGAGTCTCAGCAGGATTGACATAAGGTCGTTGGATCTGTTGCCGTCAACCGGCGGCAGCATAGAAAACCTGCTAATGACCATGCCGGGAGTGTCAGGAAGAAGTGAATTCAGCTCCCAGTATTCGGTAAGAGGCGGAAATTTTGACGAGAACCTGGTATATGTGAACGGCATAGAAATATTCAGTCCACAGCTAATCCACACAGGTCAAAAGGAGGGATTAAGCTTGATAAATCCGGACCTTGTAGGTTCGGTAAGGTTTGCAGCAGGAGGATTCAGTGCCATGTATGGTGATAAAACCTCGTCTGTCCTTGATATCAGATACAGAGAACCTGTGTCATTCGCCTCCTCTGTTTCAGCCAGTTTGATCGGAGCTACTGGACATATTGAAGGAGTTTCCGCAAACGGACGTTTAAGCCATATAACAGGAGCGCGTTATAAAACAAACCAATACCTGCTTCAGACTCTTGATGAATCCGGCGATTACAAGTCATCCTTTTCAGATATCCAGTCCTTTGTCAACTACCGTTTTTCTGAAAGATTCAGGTTGTCTGTTCTGGCTAACTATTCAAGAAATAATTATGGTTTCGCGCCTGAAACAAGGGAGACAAAATTTGGCACTTTCGATAACCCCATGCAGCTGATGGTCTATTTTAATGGCAGAGATGAGACCGGTTATGAAACAATTTTCGGTTCAGTGAGCGGGACCTACACTCCTTTTCCGAAACTCAATCTTCAACTTAATGTTTCAGGGTTTACAAGCCTTGAATCAGAAACATTTGATATAAGAGGCCAATACCTGATAAACCAGCTGGAAAAACAGATATCATCAGAAAACCAGGGAGATAGTCTGATGAATATTGGGGTAGGATCTTTTATGAATCATGCAAGGAGTTATCTTGAGGCAAATGTATTATCAATTGCACATAAAGGTGATATGGCATATGGACAGAATAATAAGCTGGAATGGGGATTAAAGTTGCAATATGATATATTTGAAGACCAGATGAGAGAGTGGCAGATGATCGACTCTGCCGGCTATAATCTGCCTTATTCGGGTAAAGAAATCCTTCCCTGGCATCTGGCAGATTCAAAAAACAGCCTGACCGTGGGACGGTTTTCATCATATATTCAAAATACTTCCCGTATTTCACTTCAAATGGGGGAAATTGATTTCAACAGCGGGGTCAGGATTAGTTACTGGGATTTCAACGGTGACCTTCTTGTCAGTCCCCGCTCCTCTTTGACACTCTACCCGGCATCCAGCGACAATCTTATTTTTCATCTATCCGGCGGTTACTATTATCAGGTGCCCTATTATCGTGAGTTTCGTGATAAATACGGCAAAATCAACTATAACATCAAACCGCAACGTTCAGTCCACCTTGTTCTGGGGAATGATTATTTTATGAGATTATGGAACAGGCCTTTCAAGTTTACAACAGAGATATACTATAAATGGTTCTATGATCTTATCCCATACAGTATAGACAATATCAGGATAGTTTACTCGGGAAAGAATAACGGCCGGGGTTATGCAACCGGAATGGACATAAAGCTGCATGGCGACTTTGTTCCCGGAATCGATTCATGGCTAAGCCTCTCTCTATTGCAGACCCGCGAGTCAATTGAGCTTGAAGATGAAAACGGGGCTGGTCAGATATCTGCCACACCGTATTATCCCAGACCTACTGATCAGCTTGTGAATTTTTCTCTTTTCTTTCAGGACTATCTTCCTAATAACCCTGCCTACAAGGTGCATATGAAACTTATCTACGGCAGTCGTCTGCCCTTTAACCCTCCCAATACCCCGGCACATGAGTTAAGCTTTCGCATGCCCGCTTACAGAAGAATCGACCTGGGATTTTCAAAAGAGATAAGCAACAGGCTGAAAAACCCGGATAAAGGACATATTGCCGGAAATTTCAGAAGCCTCTGGATAGGAGCTGAGGTATTCAACCTGCTGGATATCAATAATACCATATCATATTTCTGGCTGAAAACCGTTTCTGCCGATCCTGCTGTTCCAGGTGAATTTGCAATACCCAATTATCTTTCAGGACGGAGGATAAATATCAAACTGACAGCCAGGTTCTGAACCTTATTGCTATGATTGCCATCCTCCGCGGTAAACCAGCTCGCTCCTGAATTTTCTCTTCCTTTCGGCCTTGTCCCTTTTACGCAATTCTTCAGGCATCTCTTCAGGATTACCCTTGTAACCGACAGCTATCATGGCTACCGGCTGATACCCTTCAGGGATATTGAGCAGATCTCTTGCCTTCTCTTTGTCATACCCTCCCATTTGATGTACGTACAGTCCCATGTCAGTGGCCTGTATCAGTAAATTTGCGACGGCCATTCCCGTATCATGAAAGGCATAGTAGTTTGGTTTACCCTTATATGTAAAGGTGGTTTTTGCAATACTAAGGATAAGCAGAGGGGCATTTTGTGCCCATATCCTGTTTTCGTCAAAAAGAGTACTGAGCATATCTTCAAAAACATCATCATTGCGATGAGCATAGATGAATCTCCAAGGTTGTTCGTTCCTGCTTGACGGAGCCCACCTCGCTGCCTCAAACAACATGTTTACTTTCTCTTCTCCTACAGCTCCGGGGTCAAATAAAACAGGGCTATACCGGTCGGTAATAAGTTTATTGATCATATCTTTATCTGATGAACTCATAATAATAAGTTTTCTTTAGTATTTTGTTTAACTTTTACTGCCTGTTTTTAAAACAACCAACCGGTCCGTTTGTTCATATATGTTTAAACGGGCACCCTTCACAATATATTGAACACCCGTCAATAAGGTTAACCCCTGATATCTTATGATACTTGTTATTTTGAAAAAGTTATGTTAAGATTGCACGATATTTAATCAGATCTGGCAATATAAAACACTTTAATTTATAATTAACATGACAACACAGGAATACATTACGAGAGAGGAAAAATATGGTGCTCACAACTACCACCCGCTACCGGTAGTGCTTGACCGTGGTGAAGGAATCTTTGTATGGGATGTTGAAGGCAAACGTTATTTTGACTTTTTGTCAGCTTACTCTGCAGTAAACCAGGGTCATTGCCATCCGAAAATCGTTAGTGCCCTTACGACGCAGGCAAAAAAGCTGTGTCTCACATCCCGTGCCTTCCATAACTCTTCTCTTGGCGAATATGAAGAGTATATTACCAGGTATTTTGGTTACGATAAGGTTTTACCAATGAATACAGGTGTAGAGGGTGATGAGACTGCAATAAAGCTATGCAGGAAATGGGCATATCTTAAGAAAGGGATCCCTGACGGAAAAGCGAAGATAATTGTTTGTGAAAACAATTTCCATGGCCGCACCATAACAATAGTTTCTATTTCTACTGATCCCGATGCAAGGAAGGATTACGGACCTTACACCCCCGGTTTTATAACCATACCCTATAATGATATCCCTGCTCTTGAAAAAGAGATGCAGGATCCCAATGTGGCAGGATTCCTGATGGAACCCATACAGGGTGAAGCCGGAGTTTTTGTACCCGATGAAGGATACCTTAAAAAAGTATCGGAACTATGCAAAAAGTACAATGTTCTTTTTATTGCCGATGAGGTGCAGACAGGAATTGCAAGAACAGGAAAACTTCTGGCATGTGACCATGAAAATGTTCGGCCCGACATACTTATCCTCGGAAAAGCGCTTTCTGGCGGTGTATTTCCGGTGTCAGCCGTGCTGGCTGACGATGATATAATGCTCACGATCAAGCCGGGACAACACGGATCAACATTTGGAGGCAATCCGGTTGCTGCCAGGGTTGCCATGGCCGCCCTTGAGGTAGTAAAGGAGGAGAACCTGGCAGAAAATGCAGAAAAACTTGGAAAAATATTCAGACAGGAGCTGAAGAAAGTTAACTCTGATATGATCAAGCAGGTAAGAGGCAAAGGACTTCTGAATGCAGTGGTGATAAAACCAAAGAATGGAAAAACGGCGCAGGACGTGTGCCTCAAAATGATGGAGAACGGATTACTGGCGAAGCCTACGCACGGACATATAATAAGGTTTGCTCCTCCCCTTGTGATAAACGAAGATCAGCTAAGAGAAGCATTGGAGCTGATTATAAAATCGATAAAATATTTTGATTGACAGTAATTTTAGTCCGATCATTAAAAAGCGGCTCGCGAGTCGCTTTTTTTATTTTTCGCTTTCAGATTTTCAGTTGTTAGTATCACCACTTATGTTTATTTTTATGTTCCAAAACATTCTATAATACTATGACAAAATTACCCTTTGAAATAAAAGAGCAGCTGAGGAGCGGTTCGGAAGAATATACATATTTCAGCTTCAAAAAGTTGGAACAACTCGGGCACAAAGTAACACACCTCCCCTTTTCCATAAGGATACTCCTTGAGAATGCCCTCAGAAATTATGACGGTTTCGGCATAAAAAAAGAGAGCATTGATACCTTGCTGCAATGGAGCCCGGAGCCAAGTGACAGGGATATACCTTTCAAACCTGCCAGGGTACTGATGCAGGATTTTACCGGCGTGCCGGCCGTAGTTGATATAGCATCACTCAGGGCTGAAATGGCCCGCAAGGGTAACAATCCTGATAAAATAAACCCACTGATCCCGGTAGACCTGGTTATTGACCACTCGGTACAGGTTGACTTTTTCGGCACTAACTATTCTTATAAAAGAAATGTTGAAAAAGAATACGAAAGAAATAACGAAAGATACAAATTCCTGAAGTGGGCACAAAAGGCTTTTGACAACTTCTCAGTTGTGCCGCCCGGCATGGGTATCTGTCACCAGGTTAATCTTGAATACCTTGCAAAAGGCGCAATTGCCCGTGACGGAATAGTTTTTCCTGATACACTTGTTGGAACAGACAGCCATACTCCCATGGTTAACGGAATAGGAGTTATTGGCTGGGGTGTGGGTGGAATTGAGGCGGAAGCCGCAATCCTTGGCCAACCGATCTATTTTATCATGCCGCAGGTGATAGGACTTAAACTTACCGGAAAGTTACCGGTTGGAACAACAGCTACGGATATGGTTCTGACCATAACCAGCCTGTTACGTTCACACGGAGTTGTAGGCAAATTTGTCGAGGTTTTCGGTAACGGACTTGATAACCTGACTGTTCCCGACAGGGCAACAATATCCAACATGTCACCCGAATTTGGATGCACTGTAACATACTTCCCTGTTGATGAGCGCACAATAGATTATATGAGGGAGACTAACAGGCCGGAAGAGCAGGTAAAGCTGACAGAGGACTACTGCAAGGCAAATATGCTTTGGAGAACAGGAAAAGAGACCATTGAATATTCGCATGTTCTGGAGCTAGACCTGTCAACCGTTGAGCCCACAATTGCTGGTCCGAGACGTCCGCAGGACAAAATCCTTCTCAAAGATGCCGACGAAACCTTTCGCAAACAGCTACAGGCAGACTTTAACAGGTCATATATCAGAATTGATGAGAGGGAACTTGATCGCTGGAAAGAAGAGGGTGGCAGTCCTCCGCAAAAGGAACAAAGTGATACTGATACCGAAATATCTGATGTAGAAGTAAGAAGTGCTGAAAACGGCTTGCGCACAGCTGAGGTAATAATAAAAAATGAGAAATTCATCCTCAGCGACGGTTCTGTGGTAATTGCAGCTATTACTTCATGTACCAACACCTCCAACCCAAGTGTAATGATAGGGGCAGGTTTGCTTGCACGAAAAGCCAGGGAACGGGGAATAAGAACAAAACCCTGGGTAAAGACATCACTTGCACCCGGCTCCAGGGTAGTTACAGATTACCTTACTCATGCAGGTTTACTGGATGACCTTGAAGCACTTCGCTTTCATGTAGTAGGTTACGGCTGCACAAGCTGTATCGGAAATTCTGGTCCGCTGCCCGCGCATATAGCAAAGGCAGTTGATGACAATGATCTTATTGTGGCATCCGTCCTCTCCGGAAACAGAAATTTTGAAGCCCGTGTTCATCCTCAGGCCAAACTTAATTACCTGATGTCGCCCCTTTTGGTTGTTGCCTATGCAATTGCAGGACGTGTAGATATTGACCTTCTGAATGAGCCGCTTGCATGGGACCCCAATATGGACCCTGTTTATCTGAAAGATATCTGGCCCGACAATGAAGAGATAGCCGGAGCGATGAGCTTCCTGTCACGGAACGACTATGCCAGAAGCTACGGAGAGATATTTGATGGTGATGATATATGGAGAAACCTGAAAGTACCTGAAGAGAAGGTGTATCTATGGGACGACAAATCTACTTATATCAAGGAAGCTCCATTTTTCCGGAACCTTGATCCTGTTCCCCAAAAGCCTTCAGATATTGAAAACGCGCGGGCACTGCTGATGCTGGGCGACAGCATTACAACAGATCATATTTCCCCGGCAGGGGCATTCAGCACAAAAACCCC
>SKND01000106.1 GCA_007120695.1 Bacteroidales bacterium
ATCTTACCGCCTTCCTTAAAAAAGGAGAAAACGTAAACCGGTCGCTCAAAATCGTTGAATCATTCTGCAAAATTGAAAATTATTTGTTGTCGGTATTCGATGAGCAGGAAAAGACATATCATTTAAAGGAGCTGAATGAGAATGCAGAAGCAAAAGGCTGTGAAAAAGTTACACCGGGCAATATAAAGACCATTATTAACTACTGGGCTGTTAAAAATTGGATCAGGCGCAAAAATCTCGAGCATTCCAGGAATCACTTTGCCCTTGCGTTTCTTTCCCCGAAAGGGAAATTAAAAGAAAAAACAGAAAAACGCCATGCACTGGCAAAATTCATTATCGACTATCTGTATGAGCAAAACAGGGCGTATTTACAGAATGAGAGTGCCGGGGAGGTATTGATTGAATTTTCGGTTTACGGGCTGAAAACTGCCTATGAAACGAGTCAATTGCTTTTTAAGGATGAGGTAACAACCGGTGATATTGAAGACACCCTGTTTTATTTATCCAGAATAGAGGCGAGCTTTCTCCTGCCCAGCTTAAGATCATTAAGGACAAGGAAGCCAGAACGATAGTCGTTGCGGCAGGTCCCGGGAGCGGAAAGACAAAGGTGCTGGTTCACAAGTTGGCTTCGCTTATCCTGATGGAAGATGTAAAATATGAGCAGCTGCTAATGCTGACATTTTCAAGGGCTGCAGCAACAGAGTTTAAGAAACGATTACTGGGACTTATCGGTAATGCCGCGAACTTCATTGAAATCAAGACTTTTCATTCATATTGCTTTGACCTGCTGGGAAGGGTGGGAAACCTGGAAAAATCAGATTCAATTATCCGAAATACCATATCAACGATAAAAAACGGCGAAGTTGAATTAAGCAAGATCACAAAGGCAGTCCTCGTTATCGATGAAGCCCAGGATATGAATGAAGAAGAATACGGACTGGTCAGCGCGCTGATAGAGCAAAATGAAGATATAAGGGTAATTGCCGTGGGAGATGATGACCAGAATATATATGAATTCAGGGGCTCAAGTTCAGAATACCTGAAGCGGTTCATTTCTGAAAAAAGTGCAGTTAAGCATGAACTGAATGAGAATTTCAGAAGCCGCAGCAATCTAGTCGAATTCACAAATCAATTTGTCGAGACAATCCGGAACCGGTTAAAAGTGATACCAATCGTATCAAACAAAGCTGAAAATGGAAAGATTAAACTATTCCGCTACAAAAGCAGTAAACTGATCACTCCGCTGGTCAGCGATATTATCTCTGCCGAACTATCCGGAACAACCTGTGTGCTGACAAAGACCAATGAAGAGGCACTTAAGGTAACAGGCCTCCTTTTGAGACATGGTGTAAAGGCAAAACTTATCCAGACCAATGAAGGATTCAGTCTGCGAAATCTGGTTGAAGTCCGCTATTTCCTTGACCGCATCAATACCGGTGACAATGTGATCATAACCGGTGATACCTGGAAAAATGCAAAAAAGGAATTGAACGGAAAATTCCAGAAAAGTGCAAGACTTGAGATATGCAGCCAGATCATAAAAGATTTTGAAGCCACAAATCCACGCATCAAATACAAATCCGATCTGGATGTTTTTATCCAGGAATCAAAACTCGAGGACTTCATCGGTGAGCCCGGCGAAACAATTATGGTTTCAACCATCCACAAAGCAAAGGGGAAGGAATTTGACAATATCTACCTGATGCTTGAGGATTATTATCCTTCGAATGATGTTAAAAAACGGCTCCTGTATGTAGCCATGACAAGAGCGAAAAATAACCTGACTATTCATCTTAACGGGAACTATTTTAATGGCTTTTCAGCGGAAAGCCTGGAAATAGCAGATGACAAAAATATTTATTTGCCGCCCGATCAATTTACCCTGCACCTGGGCCATAAGGATGTCTGGCTGGGTTATTTTACTCACAGGGGACAGCTTGTGTCGAGGTTGATGAGTGGTGACAAACTGGAAATAGACGGCGACCAGGGATTGAGCGCCCATGGCAAACCGGTGCTGAAGTTTTCACAAGGTTTTAAGAAAGAGATAGAATCCCTGCAGACAAAAAACTACCAGTTAAAATCAGCCAGGGTGAATTTCATCGTTTACTGGAAGAACGAGGACACCGGAGAGGAGGTTAAAATTCTTCTGCCGGAACTGCACTTTCTTAAAAGTGGCAAAATGTAGAAGATATATCGAAAAGAGAATACCTTGACGAAGAAACCTCACGAAGTCGTTATAAGGAAATGGATTAACTAAAAGTTTACCCTTAAGATATTTTGATAATTTTGGAATACCAATCCAATAATATCCGATTTTTTTGAAATTATGGCATACATAACGAATGCCAATGGATTTTGAAAGTGTAATGTTTTAAAAGTCCGGGGCAATTCCTTCAACCCGGCAGAGCAGACCGGTTCGTTTACTGAAAACTCCTTGCTGGGTTTTGCAGACTGCAAAGTTCTATTTATTGCATGCTGGCATTTTTTCTGATTTTGTTCCAGTATTTTATTCTGTTAATAATTTAATCCAAAAGCCCAAAGGGGTATAATATTTAGGTAGCCAAATTCTATATCGTCTTTTACCACAAATGATTTACCATCTTTCTCGATTTGCTTTTGTTGTTTATTTTCCCCACCCACTTCAAACGTCGAGTTATCAATCACAAAATCCGCAGTTTTTGAAGATATTACTTCATTATTTAAACGCATTTGATTAAAGAAGAAAGTTTCTCGTAGATTTCCTGCATTTAATTTCTCACCAACCAAATTGAATATGATATTTGTATTATCTAAATACACTTTGTCAACCTTTCCCAACCCTCTGATACCGCTTGTTTCATTGCGTAGCTGTCCGATAAGTCCCGCTTGCTCCATATAAAGGAAATAATCGTCCAGAGAATTTCGACTAACGTTAATTATTTTAGCTATTTTGGTGAAATTGGGTTTAAACGGCACACTTTCAGCAATAATGGAAAGTAAACGTTTTAGTTTTCTACTTGTTC
>SKND01000208.1 GCA_007120695.1 Bacteroidales bacterium
AGGTTTCTTAGTTATGGCGACAGCTCCCTGTTGATCCCCTGAAAAATCTTTTATTAACTTCCTGCGTGTATTAAATATCTGGCCGCTGGCCATGAAATTTTTAAAAATGACAGCTCTTGATATCAGGCTCTTATAATCCATAAGCTGCAATGTGGGTTAAGTGCGCAGAACAACAAATTGAATTATTTTGTTTCCGCAGAAATAAGGTGATTTCTAACGCAAGTCTGCCCAGGTTTAATTCCCCGAAAGGGTAACCGGGGTAGAATTAAGCATATGAAGGCTGTTTCCGGTGATTTTGAGCGGGTCCGGGCTAAACCTTGAGCTTCTTCTCAATCTCCTGGATGCTCTGCATAAACCTTTTGTCTGTCTCCATCAGGTTATTTACAGTTTTGCAGGCATGCAGTACCGTGGCATGGTCCTTGCCTCCTATCTGCGATCCGATTGTTGCAAGTGACGATTTGGTCATGCTCTTGGAGAAAAACATAGCTACCTGACGCGCCTGTACAATCTCCCGCTTCCTGGTTTTTTCCTGCAACTGGTCTACATGGATATTAAAGTAGTCACATACAATCTTCTGAATGTGCATTATGGAGATCTCCTTCTTGCTGTTTCGGACAAGCCGGTCAATAACCTGTCTTGCAAGCTCCTTGTTTATCTCCCTGCGATTCAGGGTTGAATGGGCAAGCAGATTAATCAATGCCCCTTCTAGTTCCCTGATATTGGCTGTAATATGGGTAGCAAGGGTTTCGAGAACATCATCCGGCATATCTATACCATCATTATATACCTTTTGTTTTAATATGGCAATCCGTGTTTCAAAATCGGGTGTCTGCATATCGGCCGATAAACCCCACTTAAAGCGGGAAAGCAGTCGCTGCTCCATTCCCTGCAGCTCCACTGGAGGTTTGTCAGAGGTCAGTATAAGCTGTTTGCCTGATTGGTGCAGATGATTGAATATATGAAAAAATATATCCTGGGTCTTCTCTTTACCTGCAAAATCCTGAACATCATCGATAATAAGCACATCGATCATCTGGTAAAAATGCAGGAAGTCATTCCGGTTGTTATTCCTTATAGAATCTACAAACTGATTGGAGAATTTGTTTGCATCTACATATAATACTATCTTCTCCGGAAATTTCTCCTTGACCTCAATACCTATTGCCTGTCCCAGGTGAGTCTTTCCCAGTCCGTTGTCACTGTATAGAAACAAAGGGTTGAAGGCTGTTCCGCCCGGATTGGCTCCCACGGCAAGACCAGCCGAACGAGCCAGGCGATTGCACTCACCTTCAACAAAATTACCGAAGGTCTTGTCAGGACATAACTGCGAATCTACATGAAGCTTTTTGATACCCGGTATTACAAACGGATTCTTTATACCATTCTCGTGCCTGTCAATCGGGATTGAAACTGGCTTGTTCCTGTGTTCGGTCTTTGATTTTCCTGGAAAACGGACAGTATAGGGCTTGATATCCGAATAATCATTATTCTCCATCACCACATTATATTCCAGCTTGGCGTCGCCTCCGAGCTCCTTCCTCAGGGTCTTGCTCAGTATATCTATATACTGTTCTTCAAGATACTCGTAGAAAAAGGGACTTGGGACCTGAATTGTTAAAATATTGCGATCAATTTTCAACGGGACAATGGGTTCAAACCAGGTCCTGAAACTAATTGAGGGTACATTATCTCTTATTACCTTCAGACAATTATTCCAAACTAAAATATGACGACTATCCATTTTAAACTTAAAGACTTAATGATTTTTTTCTCCTTTTTATAATTACTGGCAATTTTGTTAAAAAAAAGCTATAAAAAAAACCAGTTAGGGTATTGATTTTCTGAAATAAATAACAACTGTTTTAATAACAAGATCTTACCAAAAAAAAAAAAACTAAAAAACGACTAAATGACTGATAGTCTGCAATATACTGTATTTAGATTTTAAGATCTTGTCAGATAAACTCTTATTACACGTCAACTAATGTTATTTCTAAGAAAGGTCAAAAAAATCAATTCATTCATCAAATAAAAAGTGGTGTTTGTCAAAATGTTGAAAAAACAAGGATCAATCCTGTTTTCTTCCGAAAATTGAAAAATTAACATACCTTCCAGGCCGGTCCTTAAGATCCAATAATAGCAGATCAAGGTTTTTCGTTGCACTTTCAAGGTTGTTATAAAGATCTTCATCCGAGATCAGTTTCCCGAGCGACCCGTCTCCACGGTTTACTCCTTCCATCACCTGGTTCAACTCACCCAGAACATTGTTAAGGTTATCTATGGTTGACAATAATTCCGACTGGGCTAGTGAATCGGAAATTGCCGCAAAGTTGTTCAGCATTTTGTTTATATCTTCATTGCTGTCGGCAAAGTTGCCAGAAACTGATTCCAGGTTCGACATTATATTGTTGAACCTGCTGTCTTCTTCGTTAAGAAGTTTGTCAACTGCATAAACAGAACGCTGGAGACTGCTGATTGTTCCGCTCATATTATCAATACTCGCTGCAAAGTTTTCGCGAAATTCCTGATCAAGCAATGACTGGAATATTATCAGCACAGAATCCATATTTGCCATCATATCCTCTGCCCTGGTTTTTAGCGGCATTATCTGGAGTCTGATCTCCTCTGTAAGGTTGGGTTCAATATCCGGAATAAGGGTATCGCCGGCCTTAAGCCTTCCTTCCCTGTTGCCGGGAATCAGTTCTACAGCCTTTGTTCCCATTATATCTGCACCTATTATTCTTGCAACAGTGCCTTCCGGCAGAACAAACCGTTTGTCGACCGACAGCCGGACACGGATATGCTTAAGATCATCCATAAATCTTATATCATCAACATATCCTACCTTATATCCGCTCATCATCACATGCCCCGACTCAATCAGTCCGCCGACCTGCTCATAAAACGCATAATAATTGTTTGTCGATGCAAGGAAATTTTTGCCTTTAAGAAAACTGTATCCCCAGATGAAAAACCCGGTTGTCAATAAAACAAGGATACCGATTTTTGCCTCTTTGCTTAATTTTAAAACCATCCTTTTAAAGTATAGTTAGGTATTTATTTTTGAAAAATATGATTTATTTACATGCGGTTGATCTCATATCTTACAGGATTAATAATAATAGAGATTATCTTAGCATGTGACATGGAAAACATGAGGAGGATTATGTGATCAGTTGCTTTTGAGTGCCTCCTGCAGTGATATCAGGTTTCCTCTCCTAACGGCAACAATAAATGCATCAGGAAAGACTTCCATTATTTTCTCCCTGAAGGCAACAATATCCTCCAGACTGGCTTCTCTACCCACAACATATTTGAAAAGTCCGTCGGCTTCGAATACCTCAATATTTTCGAGTCCATTGAAAAAGTCTGAATCAAGCGGGATCTTGTTACGTGATGAACCTACCTGTACTTTGTATGTAATATTCTCAGATACCGGTTTAGTGTTTTGCTCAGCTTCAGGGGTCACCCCGGTTGCATTGTTTGCACTGTTACCGCTTTTATCACTGTTAACCCTGCCCTCCCTGGTGACCGTTCCGTTATTCCCGGCTGCTGTTGAAGCCTGAAGCCTGTCACTTCTTTTTTCAAGGGAAACCTTGTAATCTCTGAAAGCCCTGAATATAGCCGAGGCAATATAAGCCTGCCCCTGTTCCGAATTCAGGTACCGTTCCTCTTCCTCGTTGGAGATAAAACCAACTTCTATCAATACACTTGGCATTGTTGTCTGCCATAAAACCAGGAACCCGGCCTGCCTGACACCCCTGTCAACTCTGCCAACCCTCTCCCTGAACTGTTCCTGGACAAAAGAAGCAAAATTAAGGCTCTGACTCAGATATGTGTTCTGCATAAGAGAGAAAATAATATATGATTCGGGCGAATTCGGATCAAAGCCCTCATACTGCTCATCGTAATCTTCCTCGATCAGTATAACGGCATTTTCCTGACGTGCAACTTCCAGATTTTCCTTAGAGGTATGAAGTCCCATAACGAATGTGTCAGTTCCTCTTATATTCCTGTTAGTGTTGGCATTTGCATGTATTGAGATAAACATGTCGGCGTTATTCTTATTTGCAATCTCTGCGCGCCTGTGCAACTCAACAAACTCGTCGGTTGTACGTGTATAAATTACCTCAACATCAGGCAGGTATTCATTTATATATCCGCCAAGTTTAAGGGAAATATCAAGAACAATATCCTTCTCCTTGCTAATCCGACCTATGGCTCCCGGATCTTTCCCGCCATGACCCGCATCTATAACCACCCTTCTGAGGCGGTATGCTCCGTCATCCATTCCAGATACCCCGCCCGGAAAAATGAGTGTTCCAAGGACAAGAATTAATATATTAATCCGTTTAGATTGATAAAAAATTGCCTCTAAAAACCTGAGCATCGATCTCCAATTTGATTTTATTGGTTAGTTTTGAAATTTGAAATTCTAAACTGATATCTTTACAAAAATAGTATAATAAAATTGCATAATCCGAAATCATTTAAGCTTTTTAAGCCTCTCCTCTCAATAATAGCTTTAATTTTGTTGTTGACACTTCATTTGCCCGAAACCCGGTCACAGGAAAGTTCTTCAACACCGGATTCTTTGCTCCCGAACGAACCAGACCTGGATACAATTAACAGCATACAAAACCTGATCCCGCAACCTGAAACACAAGAACTTCAGCAACAAGAGCAGCACGATAACCATGAGCAGGAGACCGATTCTGATCAGAACATTCAGATCAACGACCAGTCACAACCCATACAACAGTTAATTCAGCAGGACCAGGCTCCAGGCAGCGGCCAGGACGGGCAACCTGTTGAACAGCCACGCCAGCGACGGCAAGGTAACCTGCTGAGTTCAAAGGTCGAATATAATGCCGATACCATAGAGTATGACCTTAGCCAGCTTAAGACATATCTCTGGGGAGATGCCTGGGTTAAATATGAGAACATGGAGCTAAGAGCTGCCTATATTGAGGTTGATATTGCCAGCAACGAAGTATTCGCAAGAGGACTTACAGACAGTCTTGGAGTCGAAACGGGCAGGCCGGTAATGACCGAGGGCTCTGATACCTTTGAGGCAAAGACGATGAGATACAATTTTGAAACAAAAAGAGGACACATATCAGGCATTGTAACGGAACAGGAAGGCGGCTTCCTGCACGGAGAGACTACCAAAAAACATTCAAACGACCATCTTCATATCAGGGGAGGTAAATATACATCGTGTGATGCCGAACATCCGCATTTTTATATAGCACTGACCAGGGCAGTCGTTATTCCTGACGACAAGGTTATATCCGGACCGGCATATCTTGTAATTGAAGATATACCTCTGCCTGTAGCGGTACCATTCGGATTCTTCCCTAATAAACCTGACCGTACATCGGGAATACTGTTTCCTACATACGGAGAGGAGGCTTCAAGAGGTTTCTACCTCCGCGAGGCAGGGTACTACCTTCATATTAACGATTATATGGATCTGCGTCTCACAGGCGATATTTACAGCCTGGGATCATGGTCTGCAAATGCATCTTCAAACTACCGTGCCCGTTACAGGTTCAGCGGAAGCCTCAGGTATGCCTACTCCCATAATGTTACCGGAGAGCGGGGACTGGCTAACTACCAGGAGAATACATCATACAATATTGCATGGTCACACAGGCAGGATCCAAAAGCATCCCCTTACAGCAATTTATCTGCCAGCGTAAACTTCGGATCGAGCTCCTTCAATAAATTCAATACCGTCGACCCCGACCGGTTTGCACAAAACACCGCCCAATCGTCCATCGCATTCAGTCACCGCTGGCCCGACTCTCCCTTTTCGCTTACCAGCAATGTGAGTGCAAACCAGAATTTTGCAAACCAGACGGTCAATCTGCGTCTTCCATCGGTAAACTTCAATATGGCCAGGCAGTACCCGTTCAGGAATCCTGAAAGGGTAGGTGAAAGCAGATGGTACGAGAATATAGAACTTAGCTATACATCCAAAATCGACAACAGGATAAATACATATGACACCCTGTTATTCAGAAGGGAAACCCTGGGTGACATGCAGAACGGATTCCAGCATGACATACCGCTCAGGGCAAACTTCAGACTTTTCAACCTGCTGAATATAACACCCGGAATGACATACTCCGGAGTTATGTATACAAGCTCCATACGTAAAACATGGGTAGAGGATCACTATGACCCGGTAAGGGAAGAGGTCGCACCAAAACTAATAACCGATACTATTCCGGGCATTGTTTACGGACATTCAATAAATCCGAATTTCTCAACAGGTTTCAGCCAGAATATTTATGGCATGTTCCAGTTCACCGACTCAAGAATAGAAGCCATAAGGCATGTAATGACACCGTCGGTAAGCTTCGGTTTTACTCCCGATATGCAGGGAGTCATGCCTGATTATTACAGGGAGGTGCAGAGAGACACCCTGGGAAGGACATCGGTATACTCCATCTTTGAAAATGGCATATACGGAACCCCAAGCATCAGGGGAAGAGCAGGATCGGTAAGTCTTAGTCTTGCCAACAATATTGAAATGAAAGTTCGCGATACAAGGGACACGGTAAACCAGTCGCGGAAAGTAAAAATTCTCGACCGGTTAAATTTTTCAACAAGCTATAACGTTTATGCCGACTCCATGAACTGGTCCACTATCAACATGACAGGAAATACAAGCCTTTTTGAAAACAAGATACGCGTCAGTTTCAATGCTGTACTCGATCCATATGCTCTTGATGAAAATCTTAACAGGTATAACGTATCTGAATGGGCCGTCAACAGGTCGCCGGGAAGAATAACAAGGGCAGGATTGAGCCTTACTATGGGACTGAGATCTGCAGCTGCACCCAGGACGGCTACAGATACGGGAGAAGCTCCCCCCGGACCTGACGGGATGACACCACCCAACGGTAACGGGGTCTTTCCGGATGCGGGAGACAGTTTTCCTCATCAGGATGATATGTTTGCCCAGGTAAACGGTATTGACCCCTCTGGACAGTACATAGGCGATTATATCGATTTTAACGTACCATGGAATCTAAACGTCCGGTATAATCTCAATTACTCCAAACCAAGAAATGAGAGCCAGGTAAACCAGACACTAAACTTTTCAGGTGATTTGAGCCTTACGCCCCGATGGAGATTGCAGTTCAGTTCGGGATATGACTTCAGGGCCAATGATTTTACGATGACCAATATAAGTGTTTACAGAGATCTGCACTGCTGGGAGATGCGATTCGGTGTTGTTCCTTTCGGTTCAAGAAAGAGCTGGAACTTCACCATCCAGGTTAAATCATCCCTGCTCCAGGACCTGAAATACTCTACCCAGAGAAGCTGGTATGATAACTTTTCACGGTAGTCAACCTAATATTTCGCAGTTAATTTTTTATCCCGGCTGATACAATAACCGGCTCATATTGTTACTAATTTAATCTCTAAACAAATTAAACAGATGAAAAAAATAATCCACACTTCAAACGCACCTGAGGCTGTAGGTCCTTACTCCCAGGCAGTTGAAATTAACGGAACCTTGTATGTTTCAGGTCAAATACCTATCGATCCTTCAACAGGAAAGATTACAGATGGCGGGATCAGGGAGCAGACAGAGCAGGTAATGAAGAATATTGCCGCAGTATTGAAAGAGGCGGGGTATGAGTTTAGCGATGTTGTAAAATCAACATGCCTGCTGAGCGATATGGAAAATTTCAAACCGATGAACGAGGTTTATGCCTCATACTACAAAAACGATCCACCCGCAAGAGCCGCCTACGGTGTTTGCAAACTTCCGCTGGGAGTGCTTGTTGAGATCGAGACCATTGCTGTAAAATCATAAATTCAGAAAAAGGGCCTTCCACGAAAGTGAAAGGCCCTTTAAATCTATTATTGTAACAACTGTTATTACTCTGAAACAATCTCGAACTCTATATCAATCTTAACATCCCTGTGAAGCTTGACGGTTGCGTTATATGTACCAACCTCCTTGATAAGTTCTTCCTTAATTGATATCTGTTTCCTGTCGATCTCAAATCCGAGCTGATTAAGTGATTCAGCAATCTGTATTGTATTGACCGATCCGAAGATTTTTCCTTTTGTGCTTGTTTTGGCACCGATGGTAAGTTTGGTACCTTCCATCTTAGCCTTCATGGCTTCGGCCTCTTCCCTTATTTTCTCCTCCTTATGTGCCCTCTGCTTCTTGTTTTCGGCATGCATCTTCATTGCTGAAGTTGTGGCAAGAACCGCAACACCCTGGGGAATCAGGAAATTTCTTGCATATCCGTCCTTTACCGTCACAATATCGTCAGCATGACCAAGATCAGGTACATCCTGTTTTAAAATAATATTCATTTTATTTCCTCCAATTTATTATTTAAACATATCAGTTACATAGGGCAGCAACGCAAGATGACGGGCGCGTTTTACTGCAGTTGATACTTTCCTCTGATATTTGAGGGATGTACCGGTAATCCTGCGGGGCAGGATCTTTCCCTGTTCATTAAGAAATTTCTTAAGAAACTCGGGATCCTTGTAATCAATATACTTTATTTTATTCTTCTTGAAACGGCAATACTTCTTTTTTTTGATCTCTACCGTTGGGGGGGTGAGATATCTTATTTCTGATTGATTTTGTGCCATGGCTTATTCCTCCTGTTTTACTTCCTTGTTAGCATTACGTCTTTTTTCACTGTATTCAATGGCATATTTGTCCATGCGGAAAGTAAGGAACCTCAATAAACGCTCATCACGGCGGTACTCGGTCTCAAGTTTTCCTATAAGCTCTCCGGGGGCCTTGAACTCAAAGTGATTGTAAAATCCTGTGGATTTATTCTTAATGGGATAAGCCAACTTTCTTAATCCCCAGTCCAAATGGTGGACGATCTCTCCTCCGTTGTCAGTGATAAATTTCCTGACCTTTTCAACCGCTTCCTTCATCTGGGCTTCAGACAAAACGGGAGTAACAATGAAAACGGTTTCATACTGGTTCAACATAGTTTAAAATTTATTTGTATTAGTTAAATTAAACAGGCTGCAAAAGTATAAACTTTTTCCCTTTTATCAAAGGTTTTTTTTGCTGTTTATTGCAATAACAGACCGGTAATCAGTTCCCGGCAATTAGTTCCCTGATTTTCTCAAGCGGGATCTTCTCTCTTATACCACTCTCCTCAACGGTCTGAAACAATGCATCAGCAGCAATCATACCGGTATCAGCAGAAAATCTCAGGAGTGCATAAAGGCATGCTGTCCTCGCCCCGATCGACCTGAAGTCGTGACGGTTTAATCTTGCACCTGTTCGGGGAGATTCAAGGGAAGAGTCGATAAAGACCATTCCCTTTTCCATCCTCTCAATTCTTCTTTTGCAATGAGCCAGTCCGTCTTCCGAAGTCACCACCACGATATCCGGCACATCAATCCCGTGATATCTTATTGGTTGCGGAGAAATTACCAGTTCTGCAGTGGAAAATCCTACACCGACCGTAACCGGATAGCTTCCTTTCTGGGTAACCTGGCAGCCCGAACGAACCACTGCGGCTGAAAGCAGGTTAGCCGCAAGTTGTACTCCCTCCCCTGCCGAACCGCTTATTACAAGGGAGAAAGGTTTATCCAGGCGGGATGAGAAGTCGGGTGTTACAGGCCTCAGTTCATCAAAAAGTGATGCACATTTGGTTTCACCTCTTGCAGAAAAAGGCATCCTGTCATTTTTCCATATACCCGGCAGTTTCCCGGAACTCTCAATGATCTCCCGGAGTTTTCTTTTCGGGTTGAACCTGGTTCCGTAACTGGGACAAATTTCCATAACCTCGATAAGGGAGAATCCCTTTATGTCAAAAGCCTCCTGCAGGGAACCGGAAATATCGCCAATGCCCGCAACCCTGCTGGCAAATGATGCCCCGGCAGTATGGGTAAGAGCGCACAGGTCATATCCCGACCAGGGATTACCGGATGCAGAGGTACTTGTTTTAAATCCGCAGGGAGTCAGTCCGCTGGTCTGTCCCCCGGTCATTCCGTAAAGCATATTATTGTGCACAACAACGGTCATATCAAGGTTCAGCCGTGCAGCCTCAAGAATATGCTGCAGTCCGATAGTGCTCCCCCCGTCACCTATAAATACAACTATCTTCTTTCCCTGGTTATCAAGTCCCATAGAGATTCCGGCGCCAAGAGCGGCCGACCTGCCATGCAGTCCGTGAACCGTATGAGTATTCAGACACCCGTCAATGATCCCATGGCATCCGATATCGGTCACAATTACAACATCAAGCGGATCAAGTTCCAGGTTCTCAAGCGCCCTTGCCGTATTCTTTGCTATCAGATCATGTCCGCAGCCCTTGCAGTAGGGTAAGGCATTTGTTTTAAGTATTCTTTTCATAACCGCGCCTCCTCTTTTATCAGATCCTCACTGCCTATCATACTGCCTAAAGAACCAACGGGTCTGATCTTTTCCGGCAACTTCTCGCCAAACATTATTCTAGCATACTGTGCATTTATATTCTCTTCGGCAAAGATCACCCTTTTATACCTTCCTGTTATCTCATAATATATATCCGGAACAGGAAGAATGGTTTTTGGTATTAAAAGCGATACCTTCCTTCCGCTTTCGCGGATATCGTCGATTGCCTCCATGGCAGCCGCGGCCGAAATCCCGAACGAGACAATCAGTGTTTCTGCCCCCTCCTGTTCATCCAGCTCATAGTATGTATAACCAGGAAGATGCCTGAAGGGTTTCTCCTCCAGCCTCCTGGTATTATCGAGGGCTTCATCACCTGAATGCTGTAAAATCCCCCCCCTGTCGTGCGTGGAAGCGTTCATTCTCACCTGCCACCGGTTGTCTGCTACCGCCAGGAATTCCGGCACCAGATCACTCCCCGCCCCGTAAGGCAAATATGGTTCACCGCCAGAATAAAATTTACGGGAGATGTGTTTAATCTCACTCAGCAGGGTCAAATCAAAGCTTTTACGGGTCATCATCTCCTCCTTTGATGTCAGGAAGATTACAGGAGTTCTCAACTCAACAGACAGGGATACAGATCTGGCAGCAAGTTCCCATGAGTCGGCGAAATCGGAGGAGCACAATACCGGCAGCTTATGTCCACCCGAAATAACTCCTTTAAGCAGCGAAATATCTCCCTGTGCTCCGCAGGTTGCCGTACCGGTTGCCGGTCCCAGTCTCTGCACCAGGATGATCACCATGGGAAGCTCCATCATAAAAGCCATATTGACCGATTCAACCATCA
>SKND01000008.1 GCA_007120695.1 Bacteroidales bacterium
CGTATTTCAGCCCTTTCATCGATATTGGCATCTATAGCTCCCATATCTGCCCTGTCACCTCTCATCAATGCACGATACTGCGCCCTGTTGATATCAATCTGATCGCGATATCCCTGCATCTCTTTCAGATGTGAGGTGCGTATTTCCGTAATTTGCTGGCTCTGCTCTTCGGTAAGATTTGGTATATTGGGACAAACCTGTTCCAAACCTCCTCGTCTGTCCATTCCCCGGCCTCTCTGGGCCATGGCATCCAGACCTGTTATCATAAGCAAAGTGATGGCCAGTACTAAACCTGTTTTAATTCCTCTTGTATTCATGACAATAAATTTTAATGAATAAATTGTTTGCGTTTGTTTCTGACCTTTTGACTGGATCAAACAAGAAAGGTTTAACCGGTGGGATATAAAAACCAATAGCCAAAATTATAGTCATGATATACAAATGATTAGCTTATCGCAGAAAATTCCATTTTCAGTCCCCGGTATGGATGGATTACATAAACCATATCACTATTAACCCATTACACTGGCTCATAACAGGTAAGATCAACCCGCAACGGGCAGTAAACTGCACTACCTTCTTATCGAAGATAAATGATTTGAAGTTCCTTCGCCAATTAACTGAATCGATTTCTGAAGCGCATCATCAATTTTGCTGATGATGGGATAAAAGCCTTCATTATCGATTATATTGCGGGCTATGTAAGCCTTGATCTGGGTATGGATGATCTCACCCGACCGGGCAATCTGGACGGTATTTCTCCCTGCACCTTCCCCCTGGGCAAAATCTATGAAATCACTCATAAGATCCTGCCGGTCGAGATATTCGTTTAATACCATGGCATTGTCAAAACGTGTTAAAGAGGCCCGGTTTTTATCGGCATAGTCAAACGCAAACCTGTAAACCAGTCCCAGACGCACCACCTGATTGTAATAAACGGTTAATCCTGCCGTATCGCGCGGAACAAACACATCGGGCATAATACCTCCACCCCCGTATACGATATTCCCTCCGGGGGTAACGAATTTCAGGGAGTCATCAAAGCTGATACTGTCAGCCTCATCAAATTCTCCGTGAAGAAATCGCCGGTCCAGGTCATGAAAATAATCGTCCGAACCTGCATCATATGGTTTTTGGATACTTCTGCCGGTAGGGGTGTAGTATCTCGCAACAGTAAGCCTGAGTGCAGACCCGTCGGAGAACATTGTTTGCGACTGTACAAGCCCTTTACCGAATGAACGCCTGCCAACCACCAGTCCCCTGTCATTGTCCTGGATTGCCCCTGCAAGTATTTCGCTTGCAGATGCACTCCATTCATCGAGCATAACAATCACTTCTGTTTCAAGATTAATCCCTCTTGATGTGGAATAAACATCGGCCCGGGGACTGGCCTTGCCTTCGGTATAGACTATCAGCCGGCCTTCTTCCAGAAACTGATCGGCTATACTTGTGGCCTGCTCCATGTATCCACCGCCGTTGCCCCTGAGATCAAGAATAAGTTTCTTCATCCCCTTAGCATTAAGCCTTTCGGCAGCTTCCATGTACTCGCGAAAAGTTGTGCGTGAAAACTGGCTGATCTTAATATAGCCGGTCTCATCATCTATCATGTAAGCCACATCAACACTATACAGAGGAATCCTGTCGCGTGTAATTTCAAACTCCATCAGGCCATCGATAGGCTGCCTTTTAACTCCCACCCTGACTTTTGTCTCTCTCAGTCCCCTGAGCCGGCTGACTATCTCCTCGTCCGGCAGATTTATACCAGCTACTACCGAATCATCAATTGTAACAATCCGGTCGCCCGGCATTATGCCGATTCTTTCAGATGGTCCTCCTGAAATTGTCTGAATAACCACAACTGTATCATTCAGCATATTAAACTGAATACCGATACCCTCAAAGTTTCCCTCCAGGGGTTCAGTAACCCGCTGGAGATCTTTGGCCGGTATATATACGGAATGAGGATCAAGATTCTCCAATAATGCAGGTATAGTTTGCTCAACAAGCTGATCTTTTGACACGGAATCAACATACTCCATCTCTATGAAGTTGAGCACCCCCGAGAGCTTATCTGTTTTGGGGTATACAAACATCGATCTGTCGCCGGTTCTGTCAACCAGTTTTACCCCAATCAGCATTCCTGCTATAAGAACAATTGCCAGGATCAGCGGCAAATATGTAGATGACTGTTTTATTCTGAATCGCATAGTTTTCAATTTATTCGTCCACCTGGACTAGTTCGATGCCGGCCCGCCGGAGAAGCTCTACACCATCTTCACTGTGGTAGGGATCAAAATAGACAACTCTCTTTATCCCTGCCTGAATAATCAGCTTTGAGCATTCCATGCATGGCGCAGCAGTAATGTATAACGTTGAATTTTCACTGCTATTATTTGATTTGGCAACCTTTGTGATGGCATTAGCCTCCGCATGCAATACATAAGGCTTTGTTTTTCCGGTTTCATCTTCGCAAATATTTTCAAATCCGGAAGGTGTTCCGTTATAGCCGTCTGATATGATCATCTTGTTTTTGACAATCAATGCACCAACCTGTCTTCTGACGCAATATGAATTAGCTGCCCATACCCTCGCCATCTGAAGATATCGTTTATCAAAATCTGACTGTCTTTCGCCGTAAGGTTTTATTTCATCACGTTCTTGCATGAACCGGTTTTATAATATTACAAAGATAGGTAAATTGAAAAAGCTTACCCCTTACTTAGCCGTTGATTTTGTTTTTAATCCTGCGGTAATGCCAACCGGAATCAAACAAGGTTTTAGTGTAAAAAAAAACCTGCATATTGTTATCTAAACAATAATTTGCAGGCTTTGTTGCGTGGGCTGTACTGGACTCGAACCAGTGACTTCCACCCTGTCAAGGTGACACTCTAAACCAACTGAGTTAACAGCCCCGGTAATCTGTTTCCATTGTGACAAAAATAACTTACATCGGTCTAATCACCAAAATTTATTATAAATTTACCCAACAATA
>SKND01000387.1 GCA_007120695.1 Bacteroidales bacterium
AAATATGATGGAGAAATCTACGATTCAAAATTGTTGTGGGTAATGGGTAATTTCTCGAGATTTGTCAAGCCTGGAATGACAAGAGTTTCAGTTTCGGGAAATGTTGTAAAAACTTATGAGCAGATGATGGAAGATATAATGCCGGCTGCCTTTGTCAGTGCCGACAAATCGAAAGTCACAATTGTACTGATCAATGCCGGAGAAGAGGATATAGAGCTGAGTCTGTTGCTAAAAGGACTTGATGGCATCGGGAAAATGTCAGGATACATAACCGACAGCAGCCCTGGAGGTAACCTGAAATATATGGGCAGCTACAAAAAGGGCGACCTGCTGGTTGTACCCGGTCATTCGGTTACAACCATAACGAATCAGCCTTAACTTCCGAAAAAGTAAAAAAATCACCATATATTCTTGTTAGTATCATAAATTTTCCCTAAATTTAGTAGGTTAATTTACCTAATTTTTTCATTTTTCGTTTAACCCCCGGAGCATGTTCCGGGGGTTTTTATTCCGTGCCGATATCTCAACCTGTCAAATAATCGGCTACAAACGCTGTATTGATTTTTATTGTATCTTTAAAACCAAAGTAATCAGTTTTGTGCATTTATTTTAACTTTACCTGAATTCAACTCCATGTATCATCTGGTCGTAGTACAATATAAAATAAATTACTAACTATAATTAATACTAATGAAACTAAGCCTATCTGTATTTGGGCTGCTGCTGGCAGCTATCCTTTTATCAACAACCTCCTGCAGCGAAAAAAGGGAGATTGAATACGATCTTTGCCATCATGTATTCTTCTGGCTAAATAATCCGGAAAGCCCTGCCGACAGGGCGGAATTTGAACGTGGACTGGAGTCGCTTCTGGAAATTGAAGCGATCAGGCTCTACCACATCGGCATACCTGAACCCGGTACAGCAGGCAGGGGTGTTGTGGACGGGTCATATACCTATTCTCTCCTGGTATTTTTTGAAGATCTTGAAGGACATGACATATACCAGGATCACCCCGTTCATGTAAAGTTTGTTGAAGACTACCAGCATCTTTGGAACCGTGTTGTGGTTTATGATCCGGTGGCGAAATAAAATTCTTTGTGCCCGGGTAATTTACAGGCAACAAAAAATTGCAGACTGAATTTATGGATTCAGCCAAACACCCAGCCGGAATTTCCGTCCTGCGGAGAAACCGGCTGTACAATCTCGCTTAATGGCCTGTCAAATTCCAGTTTAATAACAGGAACTGTATTACACAACTCGTTTACCGGCAGATTTATCAGATTCAGGTATGCTTTCTGCTCCAGGTGGTCTGAAGGACTGAACCGTACAACAAATTCAATATTTCGCCCGTCGTTTAGCAAGGTTGCCCTTACCGGTGCTACATTTACCGGTTTCAGTTTCACCACGTTTCCCGGCAGTTCTTTGTTGATATGAACATATAAAGTGTTGTCACGACTGCTGAGCATTACATTCCGGTTAGAAGTTAAAGAGGATGCTGGATTTACATCTTCAAGTGACTCCTTCACTGCAGAATACCATTTCCCGGTCCTTTTCAGTATTTCCAGGCTTTCGGCGGGAATAGTACCATCAGCCATTGGCCCTACATTCAGGAGGTAATTTGCATCACGGACCATGTACCGGTCAATGCTCCTGAAAAGGTGGCGGTCGGTATAAAAATCCTCATTTTCCCGGTATCCCCAGCTCTCTATACCAACCGACTGGCAGGCTTCCGTTGGTCTGTCAAAGGCAAGTGAATCATCAGCCTGGTAGTCACGTTCGGGAGTTCCGAAATCACCATCATCAAAGCCACGGTTATTGATTACCGCCTTAGGCTGTAGCTGCCTTACCATATCATTTATTGAGGTATCATGATATCCGGTCCTGTTAATATCCCACCAGAAACCATGTATCTCACCATAATTTGTACACAGCTCACGAACCTGGTTTTTAAGAAATTCAAGATACTTATCCCAATCAGGTGAATCCTGTGGCTGGGGAGGCAACTGATGTGCGAGTCCCTTGTTAGGATAATTCTCATGGTTCCAGTCCGCTATAGAATAATACAAGCTCAACGGGATATCCCTTTTGTGGCATGCATCGGCAAGCATACCGATAATGTCCTTCCCGTAAGGGGTGTTCATCGTATTGAAGGCAGTATACTTAGTATCCCAGAGACAAAATCCGTCATGATGCTTTGTAGTTATACAGATATATTTCATGCCAGTCTCCTCCAGGATATCCAGCCACCTTTCCGGGTCAAATCTGACCGGATTCCACAAATCAGCCAGCTTAATATATTCCTCCCTCTCAATACGCCCGCGCCACTGGTGCTGCTCATGCCAGCCGGGTATTGCATACAAACCCCAGTGGATAAACATACCGAACCGTTTCTCAAAGAACCAGTCCCTGCCATCACCAAATCGCTTTAGCTTTCCGCCGGAAAAGAAACGCAATTCATCTGATATTAAAAGATTAGTATTACTTGCCATAACAAATGGGGAAACTCCCGCAACCAGGGAAGCCCCGGCAGTTTTCCTGATAAAATCACGTCTTTTCATAAAATCCTGTTTTGAGCATAATATTACGACCATTTCAGAAATTTCATAAGCCGGAAATAACTCAAAAGCAGCAATACATAATTTTGCATCAGGACTTACTACAGCACCGGGTACGCAGATTGATGCATCAGGAGCTACTCTGTTATTGCCGGGAGAGAGTCTCCGGCGCCAGGCGATGCACCTGCATCAATCCGGATAAAGTTGCATCGTTTATCTGGTTCTTCTGAAATTACTTATTAAAGATTTCAGGCCCCAAGGTCCCAGCGACGAAAATAAAGACCCTGCCTTACTATAGGCAATGTTTTAAATTCGATATCCTTCATCTCAGCAAGGCTGAGGGGTGAAAATTCCGAGGCGATCTTTACATCCTCTTCTATCTGTGCAACATTGTCAACCCCAATAATCGTGGTACTAACCGGCAAACTCATATTATAGGTCAGCGCCTCCTTAATATTTATTGTACCGGGCTTGGTAGTGGCCAGCCTTGCAGGTTGTTCTTCAAGTGGTGGCGGGGTCCAGCTTGATAGCATCCGCCCCCTGGTGGCAACTTTCATCCCGATAGTTGCTATTCCTCTCTTCTGGGCCTCGGGCAGAAGATAATTAACAAAGCTTAGATAGTGGACATCAGCGGCATTAACGGCAAGCAACATTTGATCAAAAGGATACATATCCATAGCTTCAATCAACACTAAAGGCTCGAAGTGACCCGAAATCCCGGCATATCTCACCATTCCCTCAGATTTAGCCCTTTCAAGAGCCTTGATGGCCCCATCTGCCGCAAATATCTGGTCAAGCTGGTCTTTGCGCTGAACATTGTGCAACTGCCAGGCATCAAGGTGGTCTGTCTGCAAACTCTTCAGGCTCTGTTCAAGCAGCCGCATAGAGCCATCATAAGTCCTGTCATGTGTTTTAGATGCAAGCCATACTTCGCCCCGGCGGGTTCTCATAACCCTGCCTATATTCCGTTCACTCTCGCCACGCCCGTATGAGGCAGCAGTATCAATATAATTAATTCCAAGGTCGATGGCACGGTTAATGATCCTTTCCGATTCTTCCTCCGTCCCCTGCATTTCAATGGTTGCCTGACCTCCGAGACTCAGTATGCCAACCTTAAAACCTGTTTTACCAAATGAATTTGTAGGCATGGCATTATAAGTCCTTTTATTAAAAGGATGTTCATTTCTGTTTTTAATAACCATAGGTTCAGGTTTTAATTCTGAAGCAAACGATTTACCCATAGTTACAGATGCAGCAGCAGCCAGTCCGGAACCGATGAATTTTCTTCTGTTAATACTTTTCATAGTATTGTTTTTTAAGTTGAATTACTAAACCCTGTATCAGTAAAACTATACAAATGTAAGGAATTTAATATTTCAATTCTTGATCAAACACCAAAATCTGTTGTAACAAGAAATATTATTTACAGGTAGTATTATCACTTTCTTGTTTTTTTCTCCTGAACCATGTCAATGGATTCATCTGTTTTTTATATTTCACAAACAGCTCCTTTCCTACCAGTAAACCACCACCCCAAAAGACAATCTCCATCATTATAAAACTTGCAGATGCAGTGATCACCTTGGTTTTTGCAGGCAGGTCAAGCAGGGGGACTGCCAGTGCGATGGCAAAAAATACACCGGAGAAACCCATTAAGAAGATACCAAGCTTAATCCTGAAGTTTTTATTTTCCATTATTAATCAATTGTAGTAAAAGTTTGCAATATAACCGAACTAATCGGATACATGAACAGCTATTAATTGTTTTTATTATCTCTTTGGTTTTTACTATGCACGGCACACACTAAAATAGGGTTCCAGATTTAATAGCTTAACTCTTTGATATTCATTTGAACTTTGAGGGATATATCCAGTTTATTCCCTTACTTAACGAAGCCAGTTATTTTTTTTTTAATATTTAATGAAAGCAGCATATTAACATTGGCTTTCGGTTCATGCTTTCACAAAATAGGTCTTCATAATCCGAATCTTATCACTCAAATTTTTAAAAGAGAGCCTCATGCGATGTTGCTTTTAGGCGATATTGCTGTCGATGACAGACGAAACCGGATTAACATGCATCGATCAGATTATCTGCTACGTGATGTATCAAAACCCTGGCGGCAACTTGCAGCGAATGTGCCCCTGTATGCTTCCTGGGATGATCATGATTACATGCACCGGTATGAGGAAATGACTGGTCGTCGGAAATGGCAAACAAAATGTTTGGCCTTTCATAAGCCTCTTCTTTGGTGCTGCAACCAAAAGACGAGACCAAGCCTAATCCAGATGCATTATTTCTCATAAGTAAGAAAAAGTTTGACATTTTTCTAATTAAAGCGTTATATTTAGTTTGGAAATGCAAATGGGTTTTCAGGATATCTAAATTACTGCCGTATGGTTGCTTTTAAAATCCCCTGTGTTGTTGCATTAGCATTTGTTTTGCTGAATACTGTCATTGCTCAAGATTACCCCGAAAATAATCTGTCAGAAAGAACCTGTTTTTCCTGGCCGGAGGGAATGAAGATGGCTTTGAGCCTTACCTTTGACGATGCACGGTTAAGTCAGGCAGATAAAGGTATTCCGCTTCTGGACAGATACAATGTAAAGGCCACTTTTTATGTTTCACCACCCAGCTTTAAAATGCGCCTCGATACCTGGAAAAAATCCGCAGCCAATGGTCATGAGATCGGAAATCATTCACTTGTTCACCCATGTTCCGGTAATTTTACCTTTTCCCGGGAAAGGGCACTTGAGGACTATACCATTGAACAGATGCATGCGGAGCTCGATTCAGCCAGCAGGCTGCTTAAATATCTTGTTGGGACAAATCCCGTATCTTTTGCCTACCCATGCGGACAGACTTTCGTCGGACGAGGGATTAATACCAGAAGCTATGTTCCGGTAGTAGCCTCCCTGTTTCAAACCGGTCGCGGATGGCTTGGCGAAGCTCCTAATGACCCTGCTTTTTGCGACCTTGCCCAACTTACTGGCATGAAGCTGGACGGACAGACTTTTGAAGAGATCCTTGTCCTGATAGAAGGAGCCAAAAAGAGTGGGCACTGGCTGGTCCTTGCTGGCCATGAAATGGGCGGCGAAGGGAACCTGGTATCCTGCCTGGAAACAATTGAAGCGATCTGCCGTTATGCTTCAGATCCCGCAAACGGAGTATGGATAGACACTGTCAGTAATATTGCATCCTACATAGAGGAAAACAGAAAGAAAGAAATAAATAAAAAATCGAAAAAAGATGGCTAAAAAAATTTATTCAAGGCGCGAGTTTATTAAAAAGAACTCTTTGACAGGATTAGGTACAATTCTGGCTATGAATGCTACGACGCATGCCATGTTTTCCCAAATCCAGACCGATACGCTAAAACCTGCCATTCTTGGCGGATCGCCTGTACGGAATAAGCCATGGCCCGTCTGGCCAATGTGGAATATTGAGACTGATGAAAAAAACGTCATTGATGTAATGCGAAGCGGTGTATGGTGCCGGGCTGGTGTTCGTGAAGATGTAAGTGTTGTTTCTGAATTTGAAAAAAAATGGGCAGAAACCATTGGCTCAAAAAGATGCCTGGCAGTAGTTAACGGTACCAACGCGCTGATAATTTCACTCAAGATGCTTGAAATCGGCGGCGGTGATGAAGTAATAGTAACTCCATATACTTTCATTGCCACAATTTCCGCCATACTTGAAGCTGGTGCCATGCCGGTTTTTGCCGATGTGGATCCGGGAACCTTCCAGATAAAACCTGAAAATATCAGGAAAAAAATTACACCCAGAACGAGAGCCATACTACCAGTGCATATTCTGGGACTCCCGTGCGATATGGATCCTATTATGGAAATTGCCCGCCAGCATAACCTGCTGGTTGTAGAAGATGCATGCCAGGCATGGCTTGCTGAATATGACAACAAAAAGGTTGGCACAATAGGGAATGCCGGATGTTTCAGCTTCCAGAATTCCAAGCATCTTGCAATTGGTGAAGGCGGGGCTATTGTCAGTGATGACAATGAATTTATGGATAAATGTCATTCCTATCATGACACAGGCCGCCGGTATGGTCAGATGGCCGACCTTGTAGGCGGCGTTTATGTAATCAGGGGCAATAATCTCCGGATGACAGAGTACCAGGCGGCCATAGGCCTTAACCAGCTCCGGAGGCTGGATGAACAAACTACTCTGCGCAACAGGAATGCTGCATACCTTAGTTCCAAATTATCGGCAATACCCGGAATTCTTCCCTACAAGCTTTATCCTAAAGTTACAAGAGCATCCTTTCATCTTTTCCCATTCCGCTACAAAAAGGAGGAATTCAGCCACATGACAAGGCAGGAGTTCCTCAGGGCAATTGGTGCAGAAGGAGTAAGGGGGTCAGGAGGATACAGTGGCAATCTTAATATGATGCCATATCTCGACGACACCTTCCGGACCAAAAATTATCAGCTGATGTATCCGGCAGAAATGTTAAATTATGAAAGATTTATAGAGCAGAACCGTTGTCCTGAAAGTGAGCGTCTTTGCAATGAAGAGGCCATATGGTTCTCCCAGAATATGCTGCTGGGAGATTATTCCGATATGGATGACATATATAATGCAATTGAGAAGGTACACAAGAACTCGGCAAGGATAAAAGCCGGTATTTGAAAAACCATTTTCCGGTAAAAAAATATTCCGCACATAATGCGGAATATCTATTCTTTGCGACCCCGGAGGAAGTGAATTTCATTCGATCCCTCCAGGGGTTCTGAGAGTCTTCAATCGAATTAAAACAAAAAGGCTGCAACCTGTTAAGGCTGCAACCCTTTGATTTTCAAGCGACCCCGGAGGGATTCAAACCCCCAACCTCCTGATCCGTAGTCAGGTGCTCTATTCAGTTAAGCTACGGAGTCATTGCGGGTGCAAATATAATTATTTTTATCTTATTTATCCTAAACCTTGCAGCCTTTCCCTACCTTTCAGGCCGGTAAAACCACATTCTGCCGGAAACCACGGTATCAAGATCAAGTTTGCTTACTCCTACTGTACGTCCGGAGAAACCTGTGTTCTGGTGTGCCAGTTCATAAACTCCCTCATCCAGCACCCTGTATACAATTGCCGTGTGATGTGCCATAGTTTCAGTGTAAATTGTGTTACCCTCACGGTACCTGACCTTCACGTCCTTGAATTGGATAATATCACCGGGATAGATCTCCCTTCTCTTAGGATTGACTTCACGCCCGTACTTATACTTACCGTCCCACCTGGCATCAATCCTCGTAAGAGCCTGGTTGGCAAGGTCCCAACATTCACCCCTGTCAACCTGCTCTCCCATTACAGATTCAACATACTCAACAATCTGCATATTCAGCTCAGGCAAATCATTATCAGCCTTAACCGGATTAAACACAGCCAGGCCCGCAATAATAAAGAGTAATACAACAACAGTTTTTTTCATCAACATCTCATGTTTATCAATCAGAAATTATTTAACGCCCGGGTTCAAATTTTATTACCCGTAATAAGTATTTACGAAAGAATCGACCATCATGTTACTCCGGCTTGATTTATTTTACCTTTTTAACTTTTTTGTACTGTAAATCCCAACAGCCAGATATTTCAGCAACCATTCCCGAATTAACAAGGCGGAGCTGCCCTAACCTGATCTGAGATTATAAATTATTCATAATTAGGTCTTCCCGGCTGATTTCTTCTGCTGTTCCGCATAATACCTGCACCAATCCTTTATCCCGCATTCGCCGCATTTTGGTTTCCGGGCAACACAAACATAGCGTCCGTGAAGTATCAGCCAGTGGTGGGCCCTTGAAATCATCTCTTCGGGTATATGCTTCACGAGCTGCATCTCTGTCTGCAATGGTGTTCTGGCATTCCGGGTCAGTCCTATGCGGGCCGACACACGATGCACATGAGTATCAACAGCCATAGCCGGCATATTATAAATTACCGAAGCCAGCACATTGGCAGTCTTGCGCCCCACCCCGGGAAGCTTCTGCAAGAGATCAACATCGGCAGGAACCTCGCCGCCAAACTCACCGGTCAGCACTTTTGCCATGCCAACAAGATGTTTGGATTTATTATTAGGGTAGGAACAGCTTTTTATTATTTCTAACACATCTTCAGATCCTGCATCTGCCAGTGCGTAAGCATCAGGAAAACGTTCAAAAAAAAGCGGGGTTATCATATTTACCCTTTTATCGGTGCACTGGGCAGATAAAATAACTGCTACCACAAGTTCATAGGGGGTGGCATACATCAGCTCGGTCTCCGGTGCCGGCTGCTCTTTCTGAAAATACTCGAGTACCCTTTTAAACCTCTCCTCTTTTCGCATATTTTTCAACCGGTTATTATCCGGCACATCAAATCTCTGAGCCACCGGATATTAAATTTGAAGATATGTTGATTGCGCCCTATAAAGATAGATCATTTTTTATTGATTACTTTTGCATTCCAAAAACAGGACAGTTATGACACCCTTGCTGCAGGCAGACAATATCAGTAAATCGTACGGAAGTCTTTCGATATTCTCGGGCATCTCATTTGTGATAAATGAGGGTGAAAAAGTAGCGCTGGTAGCGAGAAACGGAGAAGGAAAAACGACCCTTCTTAATGCCCTTTCGGGGAAAGATACGGCAGACAGAGGTGAAATAGTTGTAAAACGAGACCTTAAAATCGGATATCTTGAGCAGGAACCGGTTCTTAATGATACAATGACGGTAATCGATCAGGTCTTCGCCTCTACCGGTGAGGTGGTTAACACAATCCGTGAATATGAAGAGGCTATTACCTCGGGTGATAAAGACCTTATCGACCGGCTGACATCCCGTATGGATGCCCTGCAGGCCTGGGACCAGGAAACAAAGGCCAAACAGATACTTACCGAACTGGACATTACTGAATTCGACAAACCTGTAGGACAGCTTTCAGGTGGCCAGAGGAAACGTGTTGCCCTGGCGAAAGTATTAATTGACGAGCCGGAATTGCTGATGCTTGATGAGCCCACCAACCACCTCGACCTGGATATGACCGAATGGCTTGAAAATTATCTGCAGCGGTCCAACCTTACAATCCTGATGGTAACCCATGACAGGTATTTTCTTGACAGGGTGTGCAACCAGATCATCGAGCTGGATAACAATAATATCTATAAATATTCCGGAAATTACTCATATTATATCGAAAAACGTGCCGAACGTCTTGAGAACATGCAGGCGATAACCGACAAGGCAAGTAACCTGCTCAGAAAAGAACTTGAGTGGATGAGACGTATGCCAAAAGCACGCACGGGAAAGTCCAAATCGCGGATAGATGCTTTTTATGACCTGAAAGAGAGAGCCACGGCAGCACATGATGCCGGAAATATAAAGATCAGGGCCGGCAGCAGGCGACTTGGAAATAAGATCCTTGAACTTTACCATATAAATAAAAGCTTTGATAACGAGACAGTCATCAGAGATTTCTCCTACACCTTCAGCCGTTTTGAAAAAGTAGGGATTATAGGAAAAAACGGTACCGGTAAATCGACATTCCTGAATATAGTGACAGGATCCCTTGTACCCGATTCCGGCAAGTTAGAAACAGGCGAGACAGTCCGCTTCGGCTACTTCCGCCAGGAGGGAATCAGCTTTGATGAGGGACAAAGGGTAATAGATGCCGTAAGGGATATAGCCGAGGTGGTTACCATGAGCGATGGCTCAACTCTCAGCTCACCGCAGCTTCTCAACCACTTTCTCTTCCCTCCCGCCAGGCAGCACGATTATATAGGTAAATTGAGCGGAGGTGAAAAAAGAAGGCTTTACCTGGTAACGGTCCTGATGCGCAACCCCAACTTCCTGATACTCGATGAGCCGACCAACGACCTTGATATTGAAACACTTAATGTACTTGAAGATTACCTGGCTACCTCAGGTATCTGCCTGCTGGTGGTATCGCACGACAGGTTCTTCCTCGACAAGATATCAGATCATATTTTTATTTTTGAAGGGAATGGAGCCATCCGTGATTTTCCCGGTAACTATACCCAGTACAGAAATCATATAAGAGAAGAAGAAAAAGAAAAAGCCCGGTTGCAGGCAAAAATAGACATGTCCGCTTCCCCTGTAAAGGGAAGGAACCAGTCTGCACAAACCTTGGCTAAAAAAGGACAAGGCCCGGATCCGGAAGCAGAAAAAAAGAAAAAGTTGAATTTCAACGAAAAACGTGAGCTGAAGAAGCTTGAGGCAGAAATTGAGAAGCTGGAAGCTGAGAAGACAACTATTGAACAGGCACTTTCAGAAGGCGAACTATCTCCCGTTCAGCTTAATGAATATTCACAAAAACATGCCGACATAACCTCTAAGCTCGATACCATATCAGACCGCTGGCTGGAACTTAGTGAAAGAGAAGAATAGTACGGTTGATATGGCAAGCTGTCACTTTTGCTTGTTGCTTTTTCAGGTTACATTTTTAGCAGTCTCTTACCTGGAAAGGCTATTTGTTATTAGACTCTTTCTTAGCAGGAATTGCAAGGCTTACTCTAGTGCCCTTCCGGGAGAAGCAGTACAGGCACCTTGCAAATGAAAACTGCAAGATGCTTCAAAGGTATCGCCGGCCCGTCATATGCCGGCTTGCAAAAAGCTGCCGGCACCCCGGTTTTTTACCGGTCAAATT
>SKND01000283.1 GCA_007120695.1 Bacteroidales bacterium
ATTTTCCTGCTGCTCCTGTGCAGATACAATGAGGTTAAGATAAACTGACTGCATTATCAGCAATGCCGACAGAATAAACAATCTATTCATGTTAGGGATGATTAAGTTAGGATACCGTTATTTGAAGAAAAGATATATAGTGGATAGTAAATGCTGGTGATATCAACTTTTGAAATTAATCTTGGTAAATTACAAAATTAAGCAAATAAAATATTAATAATTTCATACATCACCATTTTACAATGTTTAATTTACCCTGAGTAACACCACAACTTATTAAAACGAAAAAGGCACCAAAACAGAACTAAACTATTGGTTATATGAAAAATTCTTATTATTTTGCCTTAACAACAATTACTTCCAGGATGTAAATACTCGAACCTAATCCTGCAAAATCATGAAATTAACTGGTTTATACTTATCGAGATTGGTTAGTCTGGGAATATGGATTTTGTTATCAATATTTCCTGAAATACTTATAAGTGCAGAGAAACAAGAGCTTAAGATATCTGGAATTGTTTTATCTTTAGATAATTTGCCACTTTCCGGAGTTAATGTTATTATTAAAGGGACAGCCGAAGGAACCGTTACCGATAATCAAGGAAATTTTTCAATAACAGTACCTGGTGATAGTACAATTCTTTATTTTTCTCATTTAGGTTACCGGGCAAAGGAAATTCCGGTGAATAAACGTCAACCATTAACAATAATACTATCTTCAGATCCGATTGGGTCAGCTATTAAAAGTGCACAAAATAATAAAAGAACACAAAATGAGTCCCGCCGGGATACCTATTGGGATTTAGTGGAAGAGGCCCGAAAGGATATGAAAAGCCAAATTGAGCCAGATTGGGATAAGTTTTGGAACCTAATGAAAAAGGCCAGCGAAGATATGCAAAACCAGGTTATGCCAGATTATGATAGATTTTTGGATTTAATTGAAAAAGCCCGGCAGGATATGAGAGATCAGGTTAAGCTTAATCGGGATATATTTTAAAAAATATTACATTTAAAAGAAAAACAATGCAGAAACCAATCTATATCATGACATTTAAACTGATCATTGCAATCAGCCTGAATTTTAGTGTATTTGCACAAACAGCCGATGATTTCTGGCAGGAGCCCTGGGAAGGTGTGCCCGAACATTACAGGAATTGGGAATTCCCCGATTACCGGTTCCCTTCCAACCTGGCCGACTGGGAGCAGGAGAGGATCGGGGTGAGGGAAACCATAGAGGAGCTTCTGGGAAACCTGCCGCCGAGACCTGAAAAACTAAATATCAAAACCATTTCAAGGGAAGAAAAAAATGGCTACATCCTGGAAAAGTTCATATTTGATAACGAAGCCGATTCCTGGGTTCCCGGATACCTTGCCATTCCGACAAATGTCAAGGGGAAGGTGCCTGTCATTTTGGGACTTCATGGCCATGGCAGCAGCAAGGACAATATTTTCGGCATAAATACAAGTACAGCCCAGGATGTGCTGGCATTGCTTATATCACAGGGATATGCAGTAATGGCTATTGACAGTTACTTCAATGGTGAGCGCAGGGGTCAGGGACCTGCAGGCACACATGAGATGCAGGAAAGGGCTGATCAGGAATTGTCACTTTTCAAGCTAAACCTTTGGTTTGGACGCTCTCTATGGGGCATGCAGATACGCGATGAGCAGATCGCGATCGATTACCTGTTAAGCCGTCCTGAAATTGATCATGAAAGGATCGGAGTTCAGGGGATGAGCATGGGAAGTACCCGTGCCTGGTGGCTGGCTGCACTTGATGAACGGGTTAAGGCCGTGGTGGGAGTGGCCTGTTTTACCCGTTATAAAGAGTTGATTGAACAAAGGCAGCTACGTGCTCACGGAATTTATTATTTTGTTCCCGGCATGCTGAACCATTTCGATACAGAAGCGTTAATGGGACTTATTGCACCAAGGCCGTTCCTTGTCCTGACAGGCGACAGCGACCATGGATCCCCCCTGAGCGGCATGAAGGTGCTTGAGGAAAAGTTGGAAACCGTATATAATCTATATGGCCAGAACAGCAATTTCAAAAGCATAATCTACGAGGATACCGGTCACGTATATACTGACGACATGAAAATAGAAATGATAAACTGGTTTAACGACCATTTAAAGAACCGGTAATTATTTCTCATAAAATATTAAATAATTTCAGGATCTTGCTATTTACTATCAGTTTTAGGATGATTCACAAGTGTTTTATCTTTCCCAACTATTTGATGTTTTCCAATACCCCACCCCAAAATTCTGGAGCGGGATATCATTTTTTCAAACATTTTTTTTTACATTACTACAGATGGCTCTTTGCGTTCTCTGGATGCTTGCCCAAGAACGCTCTTCATCATTAGTTGGATTATGAGATTCACTTTTGCAATCCTTGCTTCAGATTCGCAATTTTTGGCACAGGCCATACACCCTATGCAGTTTTTCTTTGCCTGGCGATTTAAATGTTCACCTGTTTCAGATGAAAGGATACCCGTCGGACAGACCTCTGCACACCTTCCGCATTTTACACATATTTTTCCTCTATATGTAGGCTTAAGAGCAATTCCATAGTCACGGTTTCCATACACGGCAACTGCAGTAGCTTTTTTACCGTGTCCGCGTAAAGCCCTGAGACATTCGATAGCCTGGAGTGGTAATTTGCCGCAATAAACCGGGGCACCTGCAATTAAATGATCAATCTTATCCAATACTGTATTTGTATTGGCAATAATTTCTGACCGGGTACCCGGATGAGTGATATCCAGAATTAGTGGATCATCTGCTCCCATGCCGGATGCTAAAGCATTACATATTTTTTTCGTTGTGCCTGTCGGGGAGAAAAAAAGAACCCCAATTCTGTTGTTTATTGTTTGTTCCATGGTTAAATGTATTTGAACCCTACTTTTAATCTTATGTAATAGCCTGAAGAGATACATTCGAATCACCCCC
>SKND01000120.1 GCA_007120695.1 Bacteroidales bacterium
AAGCACACAAAAAAACATGTATAAAGCATGGGCGTTCCATGGATTGAAAAGCAAAATATCCGAATCATGAATTATTAACACATTGTTAAACAGATTGCTAACTATACTTTATACGAATGAATAGGTCTCTCTAATGCAATGGATGTGAGTTCACGACCGGGTATATTCAGGATCAATGATTCTGCAATATCAATAAATTCCAGCACAAATTCAAGATTGACCACAGTTATTCTTTATTTAGGAGGTAATCTTAATACTGAATCCTTCCTGCCCAATCTGACTCATCCGAGGCCATTCTCCCGATCGAATAAGTTAATTCATCCCCCTCCACGGGTTCTATCAATATCAGGCGCGATGCCGGGTACCGGGGGTGTCGCGTCAATGCCTGCAACAGGTCCCATGGCATACTCCTGCGGTCCAATCCTGAGGTTTGAGGCCATCATATCGTCCCAGGTCATAACTCTGCCGGTTATGGTCCTGAACTATGCTTGCTGACAATATTAGCTGGTCAATTGCTCTCAATTACCTGCCCAGTTTCCCTGTAAAGATCAATCTTACCATCTGGCAGAACGGCTAATACAGTTACGTCTTTATCAAGTACCACCTCAAGCACATCAATGTAAATAATCCCCGGGACACTACTCCAGTATTGTTTCATTTTAACATCGTGCGCAAGCTTTGTCACGTTACCTACCACCCATATGCGGTTAACCTTGTTTTTAATACCCTTTAATGCTATCTGGCCTGTAGGTTTGTAGGGCAGATAAAGGTAAAGTATATCACCATCACGGTTAAGGGCTGTAGGGCCATGAAAATGATCTGCCGGTATCCCACAATTAAACCCCGTCGTGATTCTTTGCTGTAATAACTGAGTACCTTGCACCACTTCTTTTTATTAAATCAGCCCATTCGAGAGGATCATAATTTTCGGCGGTAAAACCATCGAGCTGTTTCATATAATGTTCATAAGGTAAATAATGATTATAGAACGACCAGCTCTCGTCGATTCCATAAACAGAATAGATGCCCCAGTGAATAAAAATACCCAACTTGGCATCGTCGAACCATTGCATTCTTTTTTCTTTGGTTTCGGCTGATTCCTGTGCCTGGAGCCTTTGCCCCGGTGCTAAAATCATCGATGCAAAAACAGCTAAACCAAGTAGCAACTTCATTCTTTTCATAATGATTCTTTGTTATGTGTTAATATTCAACTATTCACTATAAAATACCCGGTAACTGATTAAATCTCCTTCGCTGCTGATAAAATACCATGCGTTCTCACAGGGCTGTCTGTTAGCAAAAAGATAAAACCTCAGAGTAGGTTAATAAAAAATTCCATGCATGCCATCCCAACTGCTTCCGCAAAATTATATTTGTCTTAAATACAGTTAGAATGGTTGTAATGTAACCGGACCAGGCAGCCCTGGAAGGTCGCGTCCGCTATTCTGAGCTTCCCGCAAAGTCAGAATGGTTGTATTGTAACCGGACCAATCAGCCCTGATTCACTTATTTCCCAGCCTGATGCATCAAACGGTCTGTAAGTGATACTAACGAAGTTAATATCATAGAATTTTTTCCAGTCGACTCCTCTTATGTCATAATCGCGAATCCTGTTTGCGGCAACGTTGGTCACTTCCACCTCAAGAAGGTTCTCTCCCTCTAGCAGGTTGTCTACCTTAATCTTATAAGTGGGACCCAGCAGACTCCCAATATCTTTTCCATTTAATTTCACACGTGCACAGTCTTTAACGTCACCCAGATTTAGGAACGCTGAATTTGTCTTTTTGCTCCAGTCGAATTCAATGGAATAGCGAGCTGTTCCGGAAAATATTCGGGTTTGATCATCGCCCAAACGGGTCCACGAATCCAGTCTGCCGGTAGTTATACTTTCCGGGTGAACCGGACCGCCTTCTATAAATTCAATATTCCATAAGCCTCTTACCACAAAGCTTTCTGACTTCGCATCTTCATAAGTAAATTGAGGGGCATCAACTCTTCCACGAGAACACCTGATAAAAACAGCCCTCTCCGGCTCCAACTGAATACGCACTGAATCTCCCTGTTTTGCCGCCAATGATATTTCCCCATTCTCAGGATAGTAAAGCACGTAAGATCTCGCCTTAGAGCTAAGTTCCACCCATTCATCCAGCTTCCGGGTGCCGCAGTTGAAAACCATATACCAATCCTCGCCGTTCTTTTCCATTTTCAGGTGGTGAAACCCTTTTTCTGCAAGCGATCTCTCTCCGTGAACAGAAGCATTGTCCAGGAGTTCAATAACATTGCCCACCCACTTATCATTGTCAATGGCAAGCTTCATTTCTTCCATTTGCTCTTCACGCATTTCCACCCTGTACATCCCGGGTACATTCTGGGGCAGGTAGGCATCAAAAAATACTTTACCTCCCTGGTCAATAAACTCAATAAGCTGCCGCAAAGTTTCCAGTGGCATGAACCTGGTTCCCGGAACTACGACAGCTTTGTATGCTGCACCCCCCGAGGTAATAATTTCGCCGTCTGACACCTGACTGTTCAATAATTGTTTATCAGAAACATAATCGAAAGTGTAACCCGATTTCTTTAAGTTTTCAGAAAGGCCAGCCAGGGGGAATTGTCTGAACCACATAGCATCATCTCCCCTGTCTATATTGGTGTAATTTCGTCTGCCGCCTAATTCTGCTGCTGCCACATCGTAGAATGGCCAGTAGACAAGCAAATCACTTTGCTGATCAGCATTTTGCAGAATACTTTGTGAGCGTTCGATATATTTAAAAAAAGCCGGCATTTCACGCCACAGGGGATTGCGGTTATTAATCTGGGTAGATGCATAAAACAGCCAGCCCGGCCATTCGGCGTCCTCAGGTGAGTAAGTGGTGCCATGAAAAAACATATGGTTGACACCGGCAAGAAAAAACCGGTTGGTGCCCCGCATCATATCTGCAGTAGTAACTGTCCAG
>SKND01000014.1 GCA_007120695.1 Bacteroidales bacterium
GTGCACAATCAGATCCTCCCTTGGTTGTGGATCAATCAGGCCGGGAGCCCATACAATAAAAGGAATACGTGCCCCTTCATCATATAGGAACTGTTTGCCCCTGGCATGGCTTATTCCTCCATCTCCCATTAAGATGATAAGTGTGTTATCAAGGATTCCTTCGTCTTCAAGCCTCTGAATGATCTCTCCTACCTGTTTGTCGGTTAGTCTGACACAATCCAGGTACTGTGCCCAATCATCCAGGATGATCGAGTCTCTGGGATAATATGGGGGGAGTATCACATCGGAAGGCAAATGAATTTTTCGGGAACCACGGCCGCTTTGATGCTCATGAGCGCCAATGGTTGTTTGATACATTCCGGTGATCATGGCCGATCTGACGGGAGAGCAAACAGTTGCCGTTACAAACGCATTGCTGAATCGCATTCCCTCACTGGCAAGGCGGTCAATATTTGGTGGTTGAATGGCTTTTTCGCCGTAACACGACATCTCAATGCCCATGTCGTCAATCACGAGCCATAATATATTGGGATTTTCTGTTCCTTGAAGTGCCGCTGATGATGAAATAAGTGCTGCGGTCAAAGTCAACCTGGTTGATAGCTTATTATTTTTCATAAACAATCAGTAGTGTCCGACTAAAATTAAATCATAAAAAAGAAGGGGTTACTCCCCGAAGGTTTCACCCCCATGTTTTATGTTTGTAGTTACCACACCAAAAACAACAACATGGATAAAAATACAGAAATAAAATTTGTGGGACAGCCGGTTTTCAAACAAATTTTGAATTTGATTAACAAGGTTAACATATAGGGGCTAATACAAAAACACCAGAGTGACCGGTATTACAAGGCATTCAAGACCTGCACGCAATTAATCACCTTGCTTCTGGGGATATTGAGTCGTTGTGACTCCATGACAGAGATATTTGAGGGTTTACGGGCATTCCGAGGCAAATTAAATCATCTTGGGTTGGATAAAGCCCTTGCAAAGAGCACAGCCTGTGATGGTTTACGTAACAGAAACAGCGCGTTCTTTGAAGATTTATATTTTAACCTTGTAAAAAAGTACGAATCATTTTTGTCGGACAGCCGAACCTTTGGGTTGATTTAGTTTTGTGAAGTTCAATATAAATCGTAGATAATTTTCCCCTGATTACTTATATTTTCATATTCCTCATCAACTTCCATCCATTTTTTGACCATTATTTTTAATAATTCAGGCTTGTCTTCGGAAAGATCAATTTGTTCTCCCCTGTCATTTTCGAGGTTATACAACGACCATTTATCATTGTCTGTCCCTGAGGATACAATCTTCCAATGGCCCATCCGTAGGGCACGGTTTTGTATACCATTTTCGCTCATCGCATGATGATTGAAATAAAGGTATTCATGATTGACAGATCCTTCGGTAAAAAACGCAGGCACCAGGCTTTTCCCCGGCAAGGTAGGTACTAGACTACCCTGCCAGACACTTTCTTGCTGCAAACCAACCAGGTCTAAAAGGGTGGGAACAAAGTCTATAACATGCCCAGGATCATCCCGTAATGCTCCAATGGAGGAGATGGCTTGAGGCCAGTGGACAATAAGCGGTGTCGCAACACCCCCCTCATGAGTCCATGATTTATAGCGGCGGAAAGGCGTATTGGATGCATTTGCCCAGCCAGGACCAAGGCACAAAAATGTTTCAGCACTACCTGGCTCAGCATTACGGTCATGTCCATTCCCACGGATCATTATCTCTGCGCTCGCTCCATTATCTGAAAGAAAAAAGATGAGGGTGTTTTCAAAAACACCCATGGATTTCAACTGACCAACGACCCGTCCTACTTCCTGGTCGATCCTGTCGACCATAGCAGCATGGATGGCCATTTTCATGGATTGAAACTGTTTTTCTTTATCACTCAGGCTCTCCCAAGCTACTGGGTATAAGACTTCTCCTGTTCCAAGAGAGTCCAGTAATATTTTGTCAGTCATCAAATGTTCATAAGTTTGGTTGACATACGGCTCCCTGGGTGGTGGTGAATGATTCACAAGGCCAGCATTTTTCATTCTTTTCCACCGCTCTTGTTTCAACTGATCCCATCCATCGATATACCTGTCCCTGTATTTATCAATATCTTCGCTGCGGGCCTGTAACGGGAAATGGGGTGCAAAATAGGCTAGGTAGAGAAAAAATGGTTTATCAGAGTCATTTTGATGGTGTTCATCCAGAAACGAAAGTGCGTGGTCTGTCAGGACAGTTGTAAGAAACTTATCATCCTTTTTAGTGTGTCTCTCAGGAGGCTGGTCATTCAGTACCAGGTCATAGTCATAAAAATAAAAACCATGTCTGGCAAGCATGCAGGATTGATCAAACCCTCCGTCACTCCTCGGCTGTGGTTTATTCATGTAATGCCATTTTCCCGAGTGGTAGGTTTTATAGCCTACACCCTTAAGATATTGTGGCAAAGTCTTTACCCAGCTGGGACTGGGTTTCCGGGGATGATCCATACCAATAGCATTTGGGTAATATCCTGACAACAAGCTTGCACGAGTGGGCCAGCTACGCCCGCAGTTATAAAAATTGGTAAACCGCAGACCGTTTTCTGCAAGTTTATCAATATTTGGTGTGTTTATTTCTCCACCATAACAGCCCAAATCTGAATAACCCATGTCATCAGTCATGATGATAATAATATTGGGTAGCTTACGCTCCTCCTCCTGTGCATTAAGGTGAAAAGACCCCAACAAAGCAACAGGTATTATTCCCTTTGCCCATGGAAAACTATTTATCTGCATGACCTTAAATTATTAAAATTAATTCTACTTTGACAGATTAAATTGTTTTGCAAATGCCACATTTATATCTTGTTGTCGTCGTAAGTGTCGATTGAATATTCTATCCTGCATCTGCTCCTCTGTCATCTGCTTATATAGTGCCTGAAAGAAAACTTTCAATTAACTGTCTTACAATGCATTATTGTTAATAACTTGTTTGAATCTATTGGTGTTTTTTCTTGGTTATTTTGTTGAAACGCAGATATTCAATGTATTAATCAAATGAGATTCGCATAATTCGGGTAAAACATCAAACAAGATTCAAATATGAGAAAAAGATTTGAACAACAGATGGAAATAGGAAGAATTCCCATTGGAGAAACAGATATTACAATCAAAAAAAGAAGTGGTGCACTTCCGGGTTACCATGGTAAAGGCGGCTATTCAAGCCAGGGCCTGGTGGTTATGTCGAATAACTGGAGGATAAGGACCGGGGGAGTTGGTGGTTCAGGATTGATTGACTTCCGACTTCCGGGTGGGTGCCTGGCCTCCTGGAATGGTGAGTGGGGAGAGAAATTATCCCCGAAAGGGGTATTAAGGCGAAAGATTATTAATCCTGGAAAAAGGAACAGGAGGAATTTTATTTCCGTAATTTTATCCTTTATGTTATGAGAATACTTATTGTAAAAATTAAATATTATTGAATGGACAGTTCATATAATTTTCACAGGCTTTTATTCTGCTATTTGCTCATCCTCACTTTCAGCCTGTCATGCATAATGGCTGATGAAAGGGATATTCGGATTGCCCTTATTTCTGATATGCATTATGCCGATAAACCAAACCTGCGTGGCAGGCACTACATCCAATCCCTTGAAAAGGCAAGACAAGCTATAGCCACATTTAATAAGAATGAGGCTGACTTTCTGGTTCTGCTGGGAGATAATATTGATGAAATTGATAAAGAATCTGATTTAACCAATTTGAAATCAATTGACAAAGTATTGGCCCAATTTAACGGTGAAAGGCATTACGTTTTAGGAAATCATGATTTGGGTAGCCTTACAAAAGAAGAGTTTCTCGATAATTCGGGGGGTACTGGAGAAGCAGCGCACTATTCATTCAGCAGGGCAGGATATCACTTTATTCTGCTGGACGCTAATTTCAGGCAGGACGGGACTGAATACAGCAGAGGAAATTTTGAGTGGACAGATTCGTATATTCCAGCTGCACAACTTACGTGGCTCAAAAATGAACTTGAACTTTCAAGGTCAGATGGAAAGAAGGTAATTATCTTTATTCATCAGATGCTATGTGACACTGAAATTGAATATCACGCGGTTAAAAACAATGATGAAATCAGAGTTATCCTGGAACAGTCAGGAAATATAACGGCGGTATTCCAGGGGCATTACCATCAGGGCAGTTACAAAAAGATCAATGGCATCCATTATGTGGGAATTCATCCAATGGTAGTGGGAGACACCAATGCTTTCGCCGAGTTAATCATCAACAGAAAAGGTAAAATCGAATTGACAGGCTACGGTCGTCAGCCGGGAATGATTTTGAAAGATTAATTTATGCAATAAAACGAAATTCACGATGCACTGTAGTTATGCTATTTGAAGCCCATTCCGGAGGGCAAACATTTTTAAATAGCTAAAAATTTAACAGGAAAAATAACCCATTATGGATAGAAGAATATTTTTAAAAAACACCTCAATTGCAGCATCCTCCCTGCTTTTTTTACCTGTTGCCCTGCGATGCACTGGAATGAATTCAGTTTTCTCTGATCATGAACGAGTCAATAACCAGACCGTAAAGCTGTTGGAGCAATGGTGCCAGGGTTTGGTTGCACATCAGACCTACAGTCCCGATAACAAAATTTCACACGGGGGAATTTACAGCCCCGGAGATGATGCCTATCTGGGACGTTCAGCTGATTCCATTTTTCCGCTTTTGTGGATGGCAAAGCATACCGGCGACCATAAGTATGTAGAATCGGCCAAGCTGGTTTATGCCTGGGAGCAGAACAACTGCTGGTCGGAAGAACTGGGTTGCTGGTTTAACAATCCCAAAATGCCTGACAGCTGGAAAGGAATTACGGTATTCGCGGCGATGACCAAGTATGAAGCCATCGTCTATTATCCGGAACTGCTAGGAGAGGAAACCATCAAAGAATGGAAAGCCAGGCTCTACAGGGCATCGGAATACCTGTATCAGACGCTGGATATTAACTTTGGAAATATCAACTACCCAGCGTTTGGAACCCTGGCCTTCTACAGCCTGGGAATGCTTTTCGATGAGCCCAGGTATATCAAAAGAGCAGAAGACCTGGCCGACGGACTGCTTCCATATTTTACGGCTGACGGATTGTTTTTCGGAGAAGGGACTCGCGCACCGAATGAACACGGCCAGTATCCCATAGACCTCGGTTATAATGTAGAAGAAAGCCTGCCGGCGCTGGCTTTGTATGCCCGGCTTACCAACAATACCGTTTTGTATGACAAGGTGCTGGAGTCCAAAAGGACACACCTTGAATTTATGCTGCCCAACGGCGGCTGGGATAACAGCTGGGGCACCAGGAATTTTAAATGGACGCTTTGGGGAAGCCGAACCTCCGACGGGTGCCACCCCGGGTACTATGCTCTTGCCAATGAAGAGCCCGTTTTTGCCGAGGCTGTTTACCGTAACCTGAAATGCCTTGAAGATTCGACCTACGATAACCTGCTGCACAGCGGTCCGCATGAATTCATTGAAGGGGTACCCCCGTCCATGCACCACACCTTCAACCACGCCAAAGCGTTGGTTAATCTTCTGCTCACAAAGGAGCCTGACATTCCTTACTCAGATAATATACTGCCTCGAGAAAAGGTTTACGGCACCAAAAAATTCGACAGCATAAACACCATCATCTTTTCGAAAGGATCCTGGCGGGGCACGGTAACTGCGTATAACATGGATTACAGAGGGAGGATTAATGGTCATGCCAGCGGAGGAGCCTTGACGCTGCTCTACCACATGCACAATGACATCGTGAGTGCCGCCAGCATGACCGAATACCAGCGCTGGGAACGGTTCAACATGCTCGATGAAAACCTGGTGGAAAACTTTATGAACCTTACGCCCCGGCTTGAACTAACGACCGACGATAACCGGGTTTTCAGAAACATCTGCGACCACAGTGCGAAGCTTACATCTTCGGAAAACGGCGATGAATTGATAATAGCTACCCAATCGCACCTGGTGGATGGCAATCAAATTGCACCTGATGAGGGTACACCTGAAGTCTCCATCGACTACAAAATAGAGAACGATATTTTCAGTATGGAAATAGCGCTTGGTAAGCCGGTCTCAATAGGGAAACTGCAATTTATTTTCCCGGTGGTTTGCTCCGGCAACGATGAATTAAGTATTGAAGAAAATCAGTTCAAACTCCGGACGAACAAAGGAGCATTAACCATAGAAACAAATTACAAGCTGGAGACTTTGGTACCCGAAAACAAGCGTATTTACAATTTTGTGCCCGGGTTACAGGCATTCCCCCTGGTTTTTAATTGTTCTGAAATACATAAAGAAAAGTTGGTATTGCGTTTTTCTTATAATACTTAATTTTTTATGCCGTTATTACATGAAGGTGCTGACAAGAAGTTGGCACCTTTTTTATTTAGCCTCAAAGGATCGAAAAAATAAAATAATTAATGCTGATTTAAATCCAAAAATGAAACAACGAATCTTCATTGGAAAGTCATTATTTACTTCCGGCTGCTTCCTCCACCAAGGTTATATTACACAGGGGTAGTACTATTTTATCCTGTTAGCTGGTAATGGTAGGGGCCGGCATTATCATCATGGGCGGCAGCACAAAACAATGGAGATCGTGGAACTTTCACGGTAACAGCAATGCTGCAGTTGAGCATGCAGCGAGGTATGTTCTGGAGAATTGGCCGGAATCTTTACCTATGGCTTATGCGGTTGATACTCGGAAGGCATATGAAGAAATGCCACATCAAATTCTCAATCCTAAAGTATATTATTCAATTAAAATGCCTTATATTGTCAATTGGACAGTAATGGTAGGTGGTCATTAACCAACCCCAATGATATCATAATATTAATACAATCACTAAAAGTTTATTAAAACTATGAAAATCACATTTTTCAAAAGAATTCAGCCATTGCTTAGATGGTCCTTGCTTGGGAAAACAACGATATTTTTATCGGTTACAACTCTTCTTTCATGTGGAGAGACACCTGAAGCAGTTGAAGCACCGGAAGGACCTGAGTTCAGGCATCACGTAATTTTCGATACTGATGCAAATAACGAGATTGACGACCAGCATGCGCTGGCTTATCTCCTTTTCAGCGGCGACGTTTTCGCTGTTGAAGGGGTCACCGTGAATGCAACAAGCGGCCCCGGACATGGAATTAGCGGTCATATAGACGGACAGTATGATGAAGCAAAAAGGATAATGCAGCTTTGCACTGTATTTGAAAATATTCCGCTTTTTAAAGGTGCAAATGGTTCTTTCGAGGAAATAAGGGACCATATCCATGAGCCGGAATTTGATGGATATGAAGCAGTTGATTTCATTATTGAACAGGCTCTTAAAGACCGGGACCAGGAACTTATACTGCTTCCGGTTGGGAAGCTGACCAATATTGCACTTGCCCTGAAAAAAGAACCTGCCATTGCCGAAAACATCAGAATAGTCTGGCTTGGGTCGAACTATCCAAAGCCTGGAGAACATAACCAGGATTACGATATCCCTTCAATGAATTATATTCTTGATTTAGATGTTCCGTTTGAAATGGTAACGGTTCGCTATGGCGAACCATCCGGCACAACTGCGGTAAGAGTTACGCAGGCACAGATTCTGCACAGGATGCCCGGCAAAGGCCCCAGGATATCAGATCCCATAACAGGCCGGCATGGCGGACAGTTCGATACCTGGGGTGATTATTCGGTAAACCTTTTTGAAATGTACCAAATGGGTGGAGATCCTCCCAGTAGACCCCTTTTTGACCAGGCTGCCGTTGCCATAGTGAAAAATCCAGACTGGGCAGAAAGCTATGAGCATCCCGCACCAATTTTCATCGACGGACAATGGGTGGAACGGCCTGACAATCCGCGCAAGATCACCATATGGGAATGGTTCGATATTTATGGAATTATTTATGATTTCTTCAGGACTATGGATAATTATGTTATAGCTGAGAAACCATAAGAACTTATATCCCTGTTTTATATTAACCTTTGAATCAGGTGAATATGAATCAATGAATTTGCCCGGCACACATTTTTACAACCATATCTTCACGCATTGCATTACAATCGTTACAGTCTTCATAGCCAGCTGCAATCTGGTATACACGCTGAGATATCAACTCTTGCATCTCATGATCGATATATCGCTGATCCCTTGTGTCTTTAATACAGGAACTTATGGATTTAATAAGACCTAATTTGTTATCAAGCTCTCTTAATAGTAGTAAGCCCCCGTCACTGCTGATACGCTGGCCATTGAAGGATAAGGAGACGTCTTTATTTTTTGCCGGAAAAAGAGTGAGTTGTTGTGAGGAGTACCGAGAATTTTTTTCTATTATTGTACAAAGGGGTTTTTGTTTTTTGTCAATCAGATCTGTGCAGATTAGAATTCATTTTTGGTGGTCAAAAGTAATTAGTATATTTTTTCGGAAACGTTACCGGAAAAAATAACGTTTTCGTAAACGTTACCGGAAATAATTAACCGTTAATAGTTGCAAAAAAAAATATCCCAATGTTTATTTACTGAAAATTATAAAATAGATAAAGGCAAAATTATTTTCAATTATTATTAGAACAAATTAATATATGTCTAATATTAAAATCTGACTGCCTATGATGAAAAATGCCGTAAAATGCTGAAACATTTTCCGGCAAGACAGATTAAAACAAAGTTACTTAAAAAAAGATGCCAATAAGGAATCCTATGTATTAACCTGTAATTTTACAAAAACATGAAAACTGAAAACAAACCTGACGTTTTTTACCAAAAAAGCGTTAAAAAGATTTTTCTAACCATGAAAATAACTCTACTGCTCGTTATAGTTTCTGTTGGGAATATGTTTGCAGCAAATATATTCTCACAGAGCCTAAAAATGACTGTTGATATGCATGATGTTACTGTCAGAGAGGTGATAAGTGAGGTTGAAAAGCAAGGAGGAATTAGCTTTCTTTTTAACGATAACCTTCCAAATCTGAATAATTTTGTTAGTGTTTCTTATGTTGACCACCCTTTAACGGATGTTCTCGATCATGCATTATATCAGGCGGGTATGACTTACGAAACAATAAATGAGGATTTTGTTATGCTGCTTTCAAAATCCACTTATGCTCAAGAGGGTGTAATAACAGGAAGGGTGACCGAGAGCTCCTCCGGGTTACCACTTCCAGGAGTAACAATTATGATCAGGGGGACTACTACAGGAACCGTCACTGATGTTGATGGGTTTTATACAATTTCTGATGTTTTACCTACAAATGTTTTAGTGTTTTCTTATGTAGGTATGAGAACTCAGGAAATTGAAGTTGGTTCACTTACTGAAATAAACATTGAACTTGAAAATGAAGCACTCTTACTTGATGAAGTTGTTGCTATTGGTTATGGTACGGCCAGAAAGAGTGATATAACTGGTTCTGTCTCTTCTGTTTCAGGAGATCTTGTAACAGAAAGGAGAACAACTCAATTATCTCAAGCTTTGCAAGGCTCAATGCCCGGAGTTACTGTAACAAGAAATAATAATGCTCCGGGTTCATCAGCAACTATTAGAGTTCGTGGTATTACCACTATCGGTGATAGTAACCCTTTAATTATTGTAGATGGTGTGCCGGTAAATAATATAAATTGGGTCAACCCTTCTGATGTGGAAAGTATTTCAGTGTTAAAGGATGCCGCTTCAGCTTCCATATATGGTTCAAGAGCAGCTGCAGGCGTTATTCTGATTACTACTAAGAGGGCTGAAACTGGCCAGTTGAATTTTGAATTTACAACGGAATACGGGTTTGAAACACCAACGACAATGCCCGAATACGTCAATGTCACCAGATATATGGAGATGAAGAATGAATTGAGATGGAATGATAATGGAAATGATGCTAATGAGTTTCCGCGATTTCCAAGTGATCTTGTGAATAACTATATGTCACTTAATGCTGATAATCCTGACTTATATCCTAACACTGATTGGGTTGACCTCATCTTGAGTGATTATGCGCCAAGACAGTCGCATAACCTTAGAGTCTCAGCCGGGACTGATGCGATCCGCTCAACATTTTCACTGACATATGATAAGACTGATGCTTTGTATATGGATAGGACATATGAACGACTCTCTACCAGATTTAATAATGATGTCACAATTAACAATTTTCTTTCAGCTACCCTTGATATGCATTACAGGAGGTCAATCAGCAAGCAACCCAGCATGAATCCAATATACAGTATGCTTATTTCGGCTCCTATTTATGCTGCTGAATGGTCCGATGGCCGGGTGGCCGGAGGGAAAGATGGTCACAATATGTATGGCCAAATAAAATATGGTGGTTCACAAAGTAATTGGTGGAATCAGGTTGGGGGTAAACTTTCTTTAGATTTGACTCCCTTGGAGGGATTGAAGTTTTCCGCTGTTGTAGCTCCAAATCTTAATTTTGACAAGGCAAAGAATCACCAGTTGAGAGTACCCTATACTGCATGGGATGATCCAACAAGAGTTCAGGGCACGTTACAGTGGGCAAATTCGACTGACCTTTATGAAAACAGGAATGATAATCACCAGGTTACTACCCAGTTTTTGGCAAATTATGCAAAAGGCTTTGAAGGGCACAATATAAATCTATTAGGTGGATATGAAAATTATTATGCTTATTATGAAAGCCTTGGTGCTTCCAGACAGCAATATGAACTAACTTCATTTCCGTATCTAAATCTGGGTCCGCTAACTTATCGTGGAAATAGTGGAAGTGCATATGAGAATGCCTACCGGTCATGGTTTGGTCGGGCGATGTATAATTATATGAACAGGTATTTTTTCCAGGCTAATATTCGCTATGATGCATCTTCCAGGTTTCATGAGGATTACCGATGGGGAGCTTTTCCGTCCTTGTCAGCTGGCTGGGTAGTGTCTGAAGAGGCTTTTATGCAGGATATTCCTGTGTTATCATTCCTTAAAATGCGTGGTTCATGGGGTAGTTTGGGTAATGAGAGAATTGGTAATTACCCCTATCAGGCCACTATCGGGTTTAGTAATGCA